>JALFNZ010000062.1 GCA_022774085.1 Bacteroidales bacterium | reverse complement strand
TGGCCACATGCAGCAACCACAAGAGCAAGAGAAAGGAAGATAGAATTCTTTTTCATAAATATCTTTGGTTATTAATTTAAGCCGGATGCAAAGATATTCAACATTCGGTTATTATTGTTATTACTATCGTCCAGATTGTTTCCAATTTGTTCAATTATGACTTGTCAAACTGTTAAAATTATCTGATTAAGTGACAGAAAGCTCTGATACCATGGAACAACAAAAAACGCGTTCCCGTGGTGAGGAACGCGTTTGAATCGGTTATGGAGAGGATTAGTCTTCTTTGTCTTCTTCCATGTATGCCTTCAGGAGCTTCTCCTGAACATCAGCAGGAACTGGCTGGTAGTCAGCAAATTCCATTTTGAAGGTTGCGCTTCCTGATGTGAGGGAACTGAGGGTTGTGGAGTAACGGTAGAGTTCAGCCAGAGGAACCCTTGCCTTGATAGTGTCAAATCCCTTGTCATTACCCATTCCTTCGATAAGGGCACGACGGTTCTGAAGATCGGACATGCAGGATCCCATGTACTCGCTCGGAGTGAGAACCTCAACATTGTAGATAGGCTCCATAATCTTAGGACCGGCATTGCGGAATGCTTCTTTGAAAGCATTGCGCGCAGCAAGAACGAATGAGATTTCGTTTGAATCAACCGGGTGCATCTTTCCGTCATATACATATACGCGGATATCGCGTGCGAGGGAACCTGTAAGAGGACCTTCGTTCATCTTGTCATTGATACCCTTGAGGATGGCTGGCATGAAGCGGGCATCGATGGCACCACCGACGATACAGTTGTAGAACTCGAGTTTTCCACCCCATGGAAGGTCAAACTCTTCCTTGCCTTTGATGTTGAGTACCACCTCTTTTCCGGCAATCTTGAACTTGTTGCCAGGATCTACGCCCTCCTGATATGGAGCAACGAGAAGATGAACCTCTCCGAACTGGCCGGCACCACCAGACTGTTTCTTGTGGCGGTAGTCTGCACATGCAACCTTTGTGATGGTCTCCCTGTAGGAAATCTTAGGAGCCAAGAACTCGATTTCAAGCTTATTCTCTTTCTGAAGTCTCCATTTGAGAGTATTCACATGCTGCTCACCCTGTGCCTTGAGGATGGTCTGCTTCATTTCCTTGTGATACTCAATCACATAAGTAGGATCCTCGGCAGCAATCTTAGCCATTGCGTCGCTGACCTTCTCCTCTTCCTTCGGATCTTTTGCCTTGACGGCACAACGATATTTGTAGTGAGGGAACTTAATCTCTTCGAAAGCGATGTCAGTACCAGGAGTGCAGAGAGTTACATTTGTCTTGGCTGCACGCAGTTTCACCGTACATCCTATATCTCCGGCATAAAGGTCGGTAACCTTCTCTTTCTTCTTGCCTGCCACTGCATAGATTGCAGAGATACGCTCACGGTCTCCGGTCTCCGGATTCTCCAGATCCATGCCTTCTGTAAGTTCACCTGACATAACCTTGAAATATGCAACCTCACCGAGGTGCTGCTCAACGGCTGTCTTATATATAAAGAGTGTAGTAGGAGCATCCTGCTTGCACTCGATTTCATTCAAATCCTTTGTAAGGGCTTTCTTTTCCGCAGGAGAAGCAGCAACACGGATTGTGAACTGCATAAGCCTCTTGACTCCTATGTCTTTCTTTGCAGAAAGGCAGAATACAGGGTAAACCTCACCCTGGCGGATACCGATTCCAAGACCCTGGCGGATTTCATCCTCGGAAAGTTCACCTGTCTCGAAGTATTTCTCCATCAAAGTGTCGTCATACTCGGCTGCACGGTCAATCAAAGCCTGGCGAAGCTCATCTGCCTGGTCTTTCAGGTCGGCAGGAATCTCGAGGTCCTGGCGGGTACCGTTCTCATCGGTGAAATGGTAATATTTCATTGTAAGCACATCAACGAAGCCGTCGAATGAAGGTCCTACGTTCACAGGGAACTGGATGATGACCGGCTTGTTGCCAAACGCCTCTTTCATTGAATCCAGAGTGCCTTCCCAGTTGGCCTTGTCACCGTCGAGCTGGTTTACAGCGACAATCAATGGAATGTCATACTCACGGGCATAGCGTCTGAAAATCTGTGTTCCGACCTCAACACCCTGCTGTGCATTGATAAGAAGGACTCCGGTATCGCATACCTTGAATGCAGACACAGCTCCACCTACGAAGTCATCTGCACCCGGAGTATCGATGATATTGAATTTGGTATCCATGAACTCTGCATAAAGAGGAGTTGCATAGATTGACCTCTGGTTGATCTGTTCGATTTCCGCGTTGTCTGAGACTGTGTTCTTAGCCTCTACTGTTCCACGTCTGTCAATGACTTTTCCTTCATAGAGCATGGCTTCAGATAATGTGGTCTTGCCCGACTTCGTACTGCCAAGAAGAACCACATTGCGGATGTTTTGAGTGGAATAAGCTTTCATCAGTTTTAATATTATGTGTTTATAATTATGTTCTTTTCGTGCCTGTCGAGACACATCCTCGCAAATCTAATAAAATAAAACCGCAATAACAATAAATCAATCAAGTAATTTTCATTCAGGCACCATATTACCCACCCTGCAAAAGCCTTGTCATTTCAGAAACGGACATTCCAAAATACTCATAGACCATGTTCTGAGCCACCTTCACGGACAGCCCTCTGGAACGGCAACTATCAAGGAAACCACCCTCGGTCGGGTTGGTCGAAGTCACAAGATCCTGGCATACCTGTTCAAATTTTCGTGTTTTCCTGTCTTTCATACGCCCAATCATTTTTTGCAAATCTGGCATTTGTATGGAAAAATAACAACCAATTCTTGTTATTCGCAGGCTATAACCATGCAAGTTTTTCTGTTTTAAGCGATTTTTTCAATTTTTAATAATTTTTTCTTGCTTTTAACAAGCAAATCTTGTTTAACGGGCACAAGTTTTACCAATATTTTTGCCGGAAGAACAAAGGAAAATTTCTATGGACAACAATTCCATAAAGGACAATGTATGCAAGTTCAGAAAGCAGCGGAAAATGACTCAGGAAGAGATGGCCGACCTGCTGGGGATTTCCATTACAGCATACCGGGAATTGGAGAAAGGAAGTACATCCATGATGAATCAGCACATCCTGAAGATGGCACGAATCACCAATACTCCCACCGAAGAAATTGTCCTTGGCTACATGCCGGCACAAATTGACAATCCCGGTAAACTCCGTGACCTTCAGGCTGAATATGAAGAAAAAATAAAGGAACGGGACAGACGGATTGCCGAACTCGAAAAAATGGTCTCATATCTGGAGGAAACCATTGCAACAAAGAATGAAATAATCACGATGCTCAAGAAAAGCTTTGGCGAAGACGAATAGATTGTGTATTTTTGCAGGATGCACGTTGAGCCGAAACTTTTGAATTTCATGCATCCCGGAGTGATTGAAGCCGGGTGCGACGAAGCCGGGAGAGGACCTCTTGCCGGTCCTGTTTTTGCCGCATCGGTGATTCTGCCCTCGGATTTCCATCATCCCCTGCTCGACGATTCGAAGAAAATGACGGAAAAGGCACGTAATATCCTTCGTGAGGTGATTGAAAGGGAGGCTCTGGCATGGGCGGTGGAAAAAGTTGACCCGTGCGAGATTGATTCCATCAATATTTTGAATGCATCAATCACCGGCATGCAAAGAGCCGTAAGACGACTGAGCATTAAACCGGAATTTCTTCTTATCGACGGAAACCGGTTCAAGCCTTTTGACGGCTATGAGTATCAATGCATTGTGAAGGGGGATGGGAAATATGCCCCCATTGCAGCCGCATCTGTTCTGGCAAAGACATGGAGGGACGAATATATGAGGAAGCTTGCAAAGCAATTCCCCGAATACGGATGGGACAGGAACATGGGATATCCCACGAAAGAACATATTGAAGCCATCAAAAGATACGGATTCACCCCTCATCACAGGATGAGCTTCCATCCCAAGGAGCTGGAACCTACTTTGTTTTAATATTTGTTTTAATAAAATTGTAATTACTAGGATATTATGAAAAAGATATTTTGCATTCTGACCGCCATTGCGGTATTTGCCGGCACAATCAGGGCTGACGAAGGCATGTGGATGCTTCCACTGCTGAAAGAGCTCAACGCAGATGCGATGAAACAGCTCGGGTGCAGGCTTACTCCGGAACAGATTTACAGCATCAACAATTCCTCGCTCAAGGATGCCATCGTCCAGTTCGGCGGCGGATGCACGGGTGAGATTATTTCGTCCGAAGGTCTTCTGGTGACCAACCACCATTGCGGCTACGGCAGCATCCAGAAGCTCAGCAGTGTGGAACACGATTACCTCAAGGATGGCTACTGGGCAATGGGACGCAGCGAGGAACTGCCTTGCAATGGTCTGACTGTCACCTTCCTGGAGAAGATGGTGGATGTAACTGTCATCATGGATAAGGCAGAGCAGAAGGCAAGGAAGAAATATGCAAAGGATCCGGAAGCAGACCAGAAAGTCGCAGAGGCAGTGAACAAGGCCCTCGACTCAATCATTGAGCAACTGAAGGGAGAGCATCCTCACTGCGATGTGAAACTCACTCCTTATTATAATGACAATGTTTTTTATCTGCTCGTAACCAAGACCTACAGGGACATCCGTTTTGTGGGAGCTCCGCCTTCATCAATCGGTAAGTTCGGAGCCGATACCGACAACTGGATGTGGCCACGCCATACAGGAGATTTCTCGATGTTCCGTATCTATGCGGACAAGGACAACAATCCGGCAGACTTTTCTCCTGAGAATGTGCCGCTTGCACCGAAGAATCATCTGAAGATATCTCTGAAGGGAGTTCGGGAAGGCGACTACACCATGATTATGGGATTCCCGGGAAGGACGACACGTTTCCAGACTTCCCCTGAACTGGAGTTCCAGATTGAGCAGAACGATGTCCGTATCGCAGCCCGCACGGTGCGTCAGGACGTGATGCTTGAGCAGATGCTTGCAGATCCGAAGGTAAAGATTCAGTATGCGAGCAAATACTCAGGATCTTCAAACGGCTGGAAGAAGTGGCAGGGAATGAAGCTCGCTTTCGGCAAACTTGACATCATCGGAAGAGCGCGTCAGCAAGAGGCCGACTTCGCCGAGTGGGTTGGCAAGAAGGACAAGAGACAGAAAGAGTTCGGCAATATAATGGGAGAGATTGCTACCGGAGTGGAGAGCCAGAGAAAAGAAATGCTTTCCTACACTCTTGCAACGGAGTCGGTTGGCAGGATAGAGGTTGTCGGTTTTGCTGCAATGTTGAAAAATGAGTTCGGCAAGGGCCTCAAGTCCGGGAGCGACACCCTGGCTTCCCTTAAGGCTGCCTTTGAGGCCGTTTCTCCTTTGTATGATGATTATAGCCAGATAGTTGACCGCAACGAAGCAAAGGCCCTGCTGAAATTCTACAGGGAAAATGCCTCAGCGGAAGATTATCTACAAGGTCTGGATGCTGATTTTGCGCAGATGGACATCGACTCCTATGTTGACGCAGTATTTGAAAATACAGTATTTTCAAGCAGGGAGGCTCTTGGTGCAGCCATAGACGAAAAGGGTTTGGGAGTGTTTGATGACCCATCTGCAAACCTGTCACAATCCGTATATCAGATTATATACAAATATGTACCTATTATCAGAAAGGCAACCAATGCCCTTGCTGATTCAAGACAGATATACACAAAGGGGCTTCTGCAGTGGAAGAAAGGCCAGGCAATGTATCCTGATGCTAACTCAACCATGAGGCTTACTTACGGTACTGTCAGGGGGTATTCTCCGAAGGATGGCGTAATCTACAGATATTACACGACTTTGGACGGAGTGATGGAGAAAGAGGATCCAGACAACTGGGAGTTCGTCGTTCCTTCAAAGCTCAAGCAGTTGTGGCAGGAAAAGGACTTCGGGGAATATGCTCTGGAGAACGGGAAGATGCCTGTGGCATTCCTTAGCAACAACGACATCACAGGTGGCAACTCCGGCAGTCCGATTATGAATGCAGACGGACAACTCATCGGCCTTGCTTTTGACGGCAACTGGGAGTCCATGAGCAGCGACGTGATGTTCGAGCCGGACCTTCAGAGGTGCATCAATGTGGACATCCGTTATGTCCTCTTCATTGTGGATAAGTTCGGCGGAGCCCGTCACCTTATTGATGAAATGGATATTGTAAAATAGATTTCTCTTTATGAAACCGAACGAAATAAATAAATGGCTTTTCGAGGTCCTGCACCCGGCAAAGGGCGACAAGAACATAGTGGAGCTCGGAATGGTAGAAAAGATTGATATTCAGGATAATAAGGTCACAGTAACCCTTGCATTCAGCAAGCACCGTGACCCTCTGGCAGAATATCTCACCGGAAGCACCAGGGCAGCAATCATCCGCAATGCCCCGCAGGGCACAGAAGTGGAAGTGAAAACCGTAGTCAAAGAAGAGGCTCCGAAGAAAAAACCGGGCCTGGACCTTGGTCTTGAAGAACTCTCAGATGTAAAACACATCATCGGAATAGCTTCCGGCAAGGGCGGAGTCGGCAAGTCAACCGTAGCAGTGAACCTTGCTGTGGCACTTGCACGCCTTGGCTACAAAGTGGGCCTTGCCGATGCGGATGTTTATGGTCCTTCCGTGCCTAAGATGACTGCTACAGAAGGACTTATGCCGGATGCTTTCCAGGACGGAGAGAAAGAAGTAATCGTACCGCTGGAAAAATACGGAGTCAAATGGATGTCCATCGGATATTTCGCTTCACCTGAACAGGCCCTCATCTGGAGAGGCCCTATGGCATGCAATGCCCTCAAACAGATGATTCTGCAGGTGCGCTGGGGCGAACTGGACTTCCTGCTCATAGATATGCCTCCTGGAACAGGAGACATCCACATCAGCCTCGTACATGACATCCCAATGGAGGGTGCTGTGATTGTAACAACACCTCAGGACGTAGCTCTTGCGGACGTGGAAAAAGGTGTGAACATGTTCCGCAACAAGAGTGTCGAAAAACCGATTTTCGGCCTGATAGAGAATATGGCATGGTTCACTCCGGAGGAACTTCCTGACCATAAATACTATATCTTCGGAAAGGGCGGCGGAGAAAGGATGGCCGAAAAATACGGTATGCCGCTCCTTGGCCAGATTCCGATTGTGCAGAGCATACGCGAAGGCGGCGACACCGGGGAGCCAGCAGCACTTTCCACCCGCCCCGACGGCATCGCCTTCCTCGAACTGGCACAGAAAGTCATTGAGGCTTTATAAATATTGAAAAAAAGAAGCTTGGCATTAGCAGAACATAAAGAACAAGAATATGGCAGAGAAAAAACCGACCGAGACACCTATGATGAAGCAGTTCTTCGCTGTGAAGGCGGAGCACCCGGAGGCGTTGCTTTTGTTCCGGTGCGGTGACTTTTACGAAACCTATGGTGACGATGCCCTGATTGCCAGCAAAGTGTTGGGAATCGTGCTGACAAAGCGCTCCAATGCAGCTCCGGACGCAATCCCGATGGCCGGTTTCCCCTACCATTCGCTTGACGTTTATCTGCCGCGCCTGGTTCGTTCAGGCTACAAGGTTGCAGTCTGTGACCAGCTTGAGGACCCCAAACTCACGAAGAAGATTGTCAAAAGAGGTGTCACCGAACTCGTGACTCCGGGCATCGCCTTCAACGACCAGCTTCTGCAGCAGAAAGAAAACAACTTCCTTGCTGGCCTGACTTTTCATAAAGAGCGATGCGGCGCTGCCTTCCTGGATGTTTCTACGGGAACATTCCAGCTTGCAGAAGGAAGCATCGATTATATATCAACGCTTTTAGGGACATTCTCCCCGAAGGAAATCCTCGTTCAGAGGGGATGGGAGAAGGGTGTAAAGGAAAAATTCGGCGACTCGTGGTACATTTCGACCATGGACGAATGGGCCTTTGTCTATGACAATTCCGTAGAAAAGCTCAGGAAACAGCTTGGAGTGGATTCCCTGAAGGGCTTTGCCATAGACACTTTCCCTCTTGGGATAACCTCTGCCGGAGCCCTGCTCTTCTATCTCGAACAGACACAGCATGTCGGACTGAAAAACATCTGTTCCATCTCCAGAATTGACGAGAACAGCTTCGTCTGGATGGACAGGTTCACCTTCCGCAACCTCGAAATATTCTCATCCACAGCCGGCAAGGACGGCGTAGCCCTGATAGACGTGATTGACAAATGTTCATCCCCGATGGGCGCAAGGCTCCTGCGGTCATATCTGGCTATGCCGGTGATGGACCTGAACGAGCTCCGGGACAGGTACGACGTCGTGGAACATTTCACGGAGCAACAGGATGACCTGCGTACCCTCCAGGGACTGATTTCAGATATCGGAGACCTTGAAAGAATCATCTCCCGTGCAGCAGCCGGCAAGATTATGCCGAGGGAAGTGATGCAGCTAAGACGCGGCCTCAGCCAAACCGCGCCCATCATAAGGCTGTGCAGGGGACGCTCTGTCGCTCCTCTGGAGCAGATGATGGATTCCATGGCGGATTGCAGCGCCCTTCTGGACTACCTTGGACGCACAATGCATCCGGAAGCGGCTGCGGCTGTGGGCAAGGGCGACGTCATCGCAAGCGGAGTGTCCGCCGAGCTGGATGAGCTTCGCAACATCGCACGTCATGGCAAAGACTATCTCCTTGGCATACAGCAGCGTGAAATCGAGCGCACCGGCATTTCCTCCTTGAAGATAGGTTTCAACTCCGTATTCGGATACTACCTCGAAGTGCGCAACACCTACAAGGACCAGGTACCACAGGAATGGATCCGCAAACAGACCCTCGTCAACGCTGAAAGATATATCACCGAGGAACTGAAGGAATACGAGCAGAAAATCCTCGGGGCTGAAGAGAGAATATATGTTCTTGAATCACAGATATATGCACAGCTTGTTGCAACGATTCAGCAGAATATCTCCTCAATCCAGACCAACTGCCGCATCATAGCACGTCTGGACACACTCGCTGGATTTGCGGACCTTGCACTTGAACGGAATTATTGCCGTCCGAAAATGAATGACGGCAAGAAAATATGCATCAAGGCAGGCCGCCACCCTGTCATCGAAACCATGATGGCCCCGGGAGAAGAGTATGTTCCGAACGACATCTTCCTCGATGCTGATTCACAGCAGATTATAATCCTTACAGGTCCTAACATGGCCGGTAAATCAGCTCTTCTGAGGCAGACTGCCCTGATAGTCCTGCTTGCGCAGATAGGGTGTTTCGTGCCGGCGGATGAGGCCGAAATCGGATATTGTGACAAGATTTTCACCCGCGTGGGAGCATCGGACAACATTTCCCGTGGAGAATCCACCTTCATGGTGGAGATGCTCGAAACATCCATGATCCTGCACAATCTGTCCGAGCGTTCTCTTGTGCTTCTTGATGAAATCGGAAGGGGTACTTCAACCTATGACGGAATGTCGATTGCCCGGGGAATCGTGGAATATATTCACGAATACGGCCATGGCGCTAAGACATTGTTTGCCACTCACTATCATGAACTTAACGACCTTGAGACCATATATCCGAGGGTTCGCAACTTCCATATCGCCGTCAAGGAGGTGGGCAAGAATGTCATTTTCCTGCGCAAGCTCGCAGAAGGAGGCGTGGCACACAGTTTCGGTCTTCATGTCGCAAGGATGGCAGGCATGCCGCGTCAGGTGATTGATTCGGCGCAGAAGACCCTTGACCGTTTGGAGAACGAGGAAGCCTCATTATCCAGGAAGCCAGCCATCATCAAGCCACACAACGTGAGAGAGGGACGCGTGGAGAGCGACGGTTCCCTGCAGTTGTCTTTCTTCCAGCTTGAAGATCCGCTTCTTATGTCGCTCAAGGAAGATTTGGACTCGGCAGACCTTAACAACATGACACCTCTTCAGGCTTTCGACCTTCTCCGAAGCATGAAAGAAAAAATGGGAATTGATTGATTCCCATTTGAATGGCAACATTTTTATGAAAAATCTTGGTGACGTTTACCAAGATTTTTATTACTTTTGGCGCTTTCTTTTTTATAACGAACTTAAATTATATTGAAATGTGTGGAATCGTAGGTTATGTAGGGTATCGTGAAGCATGCCCTATTTTGCTTAAGGGACTCAAAAGACTTGAGTACCGTGGCTATGACAGTGCCGGAGTGGCAGTCATCAACAAAGACGGCAATCTGAATGTTTACAAATGCAAGGGAAAAGTATCCTCTCTTGAGGAATTCCTTGATGGAAAAGATTATTCCGGCAACATCGGAATCGCCCATACCCGCTGGGCAACTCATGGTGAACCGAGCGACCGCAATGCCCATCCCCATTATTCCCAATCCGGCCAGATTGCTCTGATTCACAACGGAATCATCGAAAACTTCCGCGTACTGAAGGACGCCCTCATCCAGAACGGCTACCAGTTCAAGAGCAGTACTGACTCTGAAGTTCTCGTAAACCTGATTGAATATATCAGAAAAGAAAATGACTGCTGTCTTTCCGAAGCAGTCAGACTTGCACTTAAACAAGCTGTTGGAGCTTATGCCATTGCCGTTATTGAAAAAGGCAATCCGGACCAGATAATCGCAGCAAGGCAGAGCAGCCCGATGGTGATTGGAATTGGCGAAGGAGAATATTTCCTCAGCTCAGATGCTGCGTCCATCATCGACTATACCAACGATTTCGCCTATCTCAACGACGGGGAGATAGCCATAATAAATAAAAATAAGCCTCTGGAAATCAAGACATTGGAAAACGAAACCAGCAATCTTGACATCCGCCACCTCGAACTCTCCATCTCTCAGCTCGAAAAAGGAGGATATCCTCATTTCATGCTTAAGGAGATTCATGAACAGCCAAATACCATCATCGACTGCATCAGGGGACGAATCAATCCGGATACAGCAGAAGTTAAGCTCTCCGGCGTGGAGCTGAACAAAGACAAGTTCCTTCAAGCCGGCAGAATTATTTTCGTGGCATGCGGTACCTCATGGCATGCTTCGCTCATCGGAGAGCACCTGATTGAGAACCTGTGCCGCATCCCTGTGGAAGTGGAATATGCATCGGAATTCCGTTACAGGAACCCGATTATCCGAAGCAATGATGTGGTCATTGCCGTTTCCCAGTCGGGAGAAACAGCAGATACCCTCGCTGCAGTTGAACTTGCCCGCAAGGCCGGTGCCTTTGTTTACGGTATCTGCAATGCAGTTGGTTCGTCCATCGCAAGAGCCACAGATTCAGGTACTTATATCCATGTGGGACCAGAAATTGGAGTTGCATCGACCAAAGCATTCACAGGTCAGGTCACAGTCATGGCTATGATTGCTCTGGCCATCGCCAAGGAAAAAGGTACCATCAGCACAGAGCGCAGACAGGCAATCGCAAAATCCCTGCTCGAACTGCCCCAGACCATCAAGAAAGTTCTCGAAACGGACAAGATGGTTGCTGACCTTTCGAAAATATTCACCTATGCACACAATTTCATCTATCTCGGCCGTGGATACAACTATCCTACAGCCCTTGAAGGAGCACTGAAACTCAAAGAAATATCATACATCCATGCTGAGGGTTATCCTGCCGCGGAGATGAAGCATGGTCCTATTGCGCTGATTGATGCAGAAATGCCTACTGTGGTGATAGCAGTTCCGGACCACACTTATGAAAAGACTGTAAGCAATATGGAGGAAATAAAGGCACGCGGAGGAAAAATCATCGCCGTGATTGCCCAGGGAGACTCTCATGCGCGAAAGAGTGCGGATTATACCATAGAAATCCCAACTACCGACGAGTGCCTTATGCCTGTCATCGTATCCATTCCTCTCCAGCTAATGGCCTATTATATAGCCGTTTATAAAGGCCGCAACGTGGATCAGCCACGAAACCTGGCCAAAAGTGTAACCGTAGAATAATGTCATCATGCCTGAAGCCCAAGGGCCAGACAGGATAATTCGCCTGTCTGTCCATTAGGCAGTCTTATCAAATTATAATTTTATGGAAAGTATCTGTGAAACAACTTATTTCATGGATACTTTTTTGTTGGAAAGGCGGCTCTTTTCGGCACGGAATCCCATAACATGACTCTCAATTGAGGCATCTATGCTACTTGTGAGCTTGGATTCATCATGGGCGGATACGGCTTCAAGAAAATCGCATACAAGGGCCATATCACCTCCTCCATGTCCAGAGCCTTTATACTCAGGGATTTCGCTGACTTTCTTGTCCCATACAAGTTTCCTGTTGCTTCGGAATTCATAGACTGTAAAGGAGCTTCCATTGCCTTCGATATATCCGGTAGTTCCCATAATCCTTGTCCTGCGGCCTCCGAAAGGAGTGAATGCTTCCATTGAAAAAGAGGCTGTGGTGCCATCCTCGAATACCATTTCACTGACAAAGTGGTCTGGCTGGTTATTGTCGCAGAAATACACGCACCTTCCCCACTCATTGTTCGGATCGGATATCTTGGACATGATTTCATTCTCATCGCGGGAGTTCTTCAGGTCGAAAACTCCAAGGTGCTGTTTCCTTTTCACATAGATATCAATTGCCGAATAAGGGCATGTTGACTCGTGAGGACAGCCGTCAGTGCAACGCTTTGGAGCTCCTTCTGGTGCATTCTCAGGCTTGAACCATGTGAGGGAGCCGTCCGCAACTATGCTCTTACAAGGCTTGCCTACAAACCAACGGAGAATATCCAGGTCATGACAGCTCTTGGCAAGGATTATAGGAGTGGTTTTCTTCGAATCTCTCCAGTTGCCCCTGACATAGGAATGAGCCATGTGACGGCACTCTATCGGTTCCATGTGCTGAATGCTTATCAACTTTCCGATCATTCCATCCCTCAATGTCTGGTACATTGCCCTGAAATACGGGCTATACCTCAGGACGTGGCATACAGCCACGATTCTTCCATATTTATGTGCCTGGGCGGCAATATCGGTGCATTCCTTTTCTGTCTGTGCGACAGGTTTTTCGAGAAGTACATCATATCCCCATTGCAATGCCTTCATGCACGGATGATAATGCAGGTCATCCGGGGTTGATATTACCACGGCATCTGCAAACTTGCCAACTTTGAAGACTTCGCTCCAGTCGCCGAAACGGTGCTCTGCCGGTATTCCATACTTGTCTCCCATTGCATTCTTGCGGCTTTCACGGATATCGGAAACGCCGACAACCTGCATGCATTCAGGGAATTTCCTGGCATATTCAGCATAAGTACGTCCTCTGTTGCCGGCACCTATGATTATCACTTTCACAGGTCCTCCTTTCACATTTGCTCTTAAAGGTTTGACCGGGAAATCAACTTCTTTGTCAGTGGCCATGTCAAGTGTCGCCAGATCGTTTGAACCGGCTCCGGAAAAGCGTTCTGCCGCCCTGATGGTTCCTTCGGAAGGTATGAATGCTGCTCCGGCTGAAAGCAAACCTATACTCTTCAGAAATTCTTTTCTATCCATATTCTATGTATAATCTATTACTTCATTCCAAAATACTCTTTGTACCTGTCATACAGGTGTCCTGCCTGAAGGTATGCAGACTGAGGGCTCATGAAATGTGAGAATTCGAAGGTGATTGCCTTGTCATAGCCAGCCCTCTTGGCGGCTTCGAGTTTCATGCGCAGTTTGTCGAACTTGATTGGAAGGAAATTGATAGGCATATCGCGGTCAAATGATTCTGCATTGGTCCAACACTGCATTCCGTATCTATCCGCAAGCTTCTTGTTGACTGTGAAAAATGCATCTAGTTCATCATAGTCAATGTGTCCGTCCTGGAAAGCGCAAGCGTCCACAACATCGTGAATGCCGTCGAATATTTCGTTCCACTCTTTCTCATGCTGGTCCACTGTCACCGCATTGTCATTGACTTTCTTGCTGGTGCCCATTATGGCTTTCTTTCCGTCAATCCATGGTGAGATGAATGTTGGCAGTCCTCCTGAGACATCCTTGCATTGCTTGCCCATTGTGTGGAATGCTCCTATGGCTCCCTTGGTGGCACGGCTGATTTCTCCGCTGATATACCATCCTCCGAAACTTTTGTGCTTTGAACCATAGTTCTCCCAGACTTCATCAATCACATATTTATTGTCTTCCACTTCCCATCTCATATCGCCTGTGTCCCAGTATATTCCTGAATCATAAAGGCCGAAATAGAATTTCATTCCATATTTGTCAGCAAGACGGAGAAACATATCGAGCAAATCGACTGATGGCATGTAACATCCTTTCTTCAACAGATATTTTGAAGGATATGTCACGAATTTGCGGTATCCTGAACGTATCATTATCACCGTGTCGATACCAATTGCTTTCATGTACTGGAAATCCTGGTCCCATTCCTTTTCTCCCCAGTTCTGATGCGGGATGTCATGGGAAATCTCATCCAGGAATGTTCCGGTAATCTGAAGTCCGTTCGCTTTCGGGACAATCAGCGGAGAGTCGGAACCGGTTACAATCTGCTGTTTGTCTCTTTCGCAAGCTGAAAGAAGAGGAGAGAGTGTCAAGGCTGCTCCACCTATGGCCATTTCCTTTAAAAAGTCACGTCTGCTGTTCATAATGTATTATATTTTAACAATTTCTTTCAACATCCTGCTTTTCACTTGTGCACAAGCGATAATCGCTCAAATATAGTAAAATATTTGAAAAATATGCTGGATTTATTAAAATTTTGAAAGAATTAACATTCGTGGCCAAGCGTGTATGTCGGTCAGAAGATATCATTCGCCCGATGTGTACTCCAGGATGTCTCCGGGTTGGCATTCAAGAGCCCTGCACAGTGCTTCCAATGTACTGAATCTAATGGCTTTGGCCTTTCCTGTCTTCAGAATTGACAGATTTGTCGCTGTAATTCCGATCTTTTCGGCAAGCTCTCCTGACGACATTTTCCGCCTTGCAAGCATTACATCTATGTTTACTACTATAGGCATGGGCTATTTATTGGTTTCACTTTCAGTTGCCTCAGGAGTCTGGTCTTCTGCCGCAGTTCCTTTAAGATATGAAGGAAGGCTCATTCCTGCCATATTGAAGAGTTCTTCAAGAGGGGGAACAGACTTCATCATACCGGAGATGAAATTGGATGTGGCAGTTTTTCCGTCTTTTGTGACGTTTCCGTCCCATACTGTAACTTTGTCAATCTTGATGCCTTTGACAGCTTCAACCTGAGTCTTGACAAGGTCAGGCAGTTTGTCTGCAATGAGCATAAGTACGGCCTTCTGAGGATCTCCGGCAGCCGCTGAAACGAGCTGATTGAAACCCTCTGCCTGTTTTGAGAGGATTTCCAGCATACCGCGGGCTTGTGCATCCATCTTCGCGTAGATTGCGTCAGCCTCACCCTTTGCCAGCCTACGGATTTTCTCAGCTTCGGCTTCAGCATCGATGATGGCCTTCTCTTTTTCAATCTGTGCAGGAACCACTACATTGGCCTGCTGAGTTGCCTTTTCCCTTTCAGCACGGGCGATTTCGGCATCCCTTTCAGACTTGTAGGCCTCCTCAAGGGCCTTTGCAGCCTGAACCTTCTCCGCAGCAATCGCAATACGGGCAGATTCAGCCTCTTTTTCGCGCCTTTTAGCGTCGGATGCTGCGATGGCTATCTTGGAGTTGTTCTCGCCTTCCACGGCCTTTGCATTGGCATCTGCGGTGCATATACGGGTATCCCTGAGAGTCTCGGCAATCCTGATATCCTTATCCCTGTCTGCTTCTGCCTTTCCGATTTCACCGAAACGATTCTGTTCTGCAACGCTTTTCTTGGCATCATTGATAGCCTTGGCTGCTGCTTCCTTACCCAGAGCCTCGATATAGCCGGACTCGTCACGGATGTCTGTTACGTTCACGTTGATAAGTTTGAGACCGATTTTCTTCAACTCTGCCTCGACATTCATGCTGACATTTGCCAGGAACTTGTCCCTGTCGGAGTTGATTTCCTCGATGTCCATGGTAGCAATCACCAGACGTAGCTGACCGAAGAGGATATCAGTAGCGATGTTCTGAATGTTTTCTATGCTCAGACCAAGGAGCCTTTCAGCTGCGTTGGTCATGTTCTCTGGCTCAGTCGAAATACCCACTGTGAACCGGCAAGGCACGTCAACGCGGATATTCTGCTTGCTGAGGGCATTTGTGAGGTTGCACTCGATGGAAATAGGCTTCAGGTCAAGGAATGCATAGTTCTGGAAAACAGGCCATATGAAGGCTGCACCTCCGTGTACACACCTTGCTGAGGACACACCGCCTGTTTTATTTTTTCCTGTCTTACCATAAATGACAAGGATTTTGTCAGAAGGACAACGTTTGTAGCGTCTTAAAATGGCCGCAAGAGTAACCACCAGTACGAATACGGCAATTACGATGATGTAAATTGGCTGCATGACAATAGGTTATTAGATGATTAATGAATTCATTTCTTCTACAAGCAGGGTTGAAGAATCGAGCACTTCAATAACCTTGATTGAAGCACCTGTCTTCAGTTCGTTTTCCGAATCGGTCAGAGCATCATATTCCCTGACGGCTTCATTGATTGTTATCTGAACTTTTCCTGCACCTTTTCTTTGTGCAGGGATGGTCAGATATACTTTTCCGATACATCCCACTGCACATTTATATACGTCAATATTTCCACTCTGCTGCATTTTGCTCAACCATTTGAACATATACATAACGGCGGCAACAAGCATCACTCCGACAGCGACGGCTATGACCATGAGCAATGCTGTAGAAACAATCTTTTCTTTAAGGAGAATGGCAGTCCAGCTCATTCCCAGCAGGAAGTTCACCAGATTGCGGAAGGTATAGAGGTTCATTGACGGTTCAGATTCAAAACCGCCGTCCATGCTGGTATCGAAATCAGCATCAATTTCATGATCGATACCTATGAAGGTAAGGATTGTTTCAATGATGAAGATCAGCGAGGTTGCAATGGCAATGCTCCAAAGAATCTTCATGAAGAGGTCAAGTGAGGTCCACCATTCAGTCATCTTTAGTGATTTTTTATTGTTAGTACCGCAAATATAAAAATATTTTATGATAAACAACAAAAAATCACTAAAAATCGTAAATTATACCCATCCTTGTGCCTTGATTGGCAGTTCAACACCGTCCGGGGTGACGATGACGGCACCTACATCCGGCTTCGCGAGATGTCCGATGATGTCGAATGTCTGGAAGTCGTGGCGGAATTTATCGTGGTATCCTATAGGGATGGTGAAGAGCAGCCTGTAATCTTCTCCTCCGTTGAGGGCGGCTGTCATAGGGTCAGTACCGAGTTCTTTCGCTGTTTCGAAGGTTTTCCCGGCAAATGGAAGTTTGTCCACATAAATCTTGGCTCCGAACCCGCTGTCCCTGGTGAGCCTGCGTACTGTGTCCGCGAGGCCACGGTTGATCAGGTATCCGAATGACGGTATTATTCCTGAGTCTTCCATCTGGCTGATGATGCCCGGATTTATCTGTGGTTTGAGATATGCGCCGACCAGATTCTTATATTTTTCCATATCTGCCTTCTGGTGGGTTTCTCCACTTTTTATGAAGGCTTGTTTTTCCTTTTCAAGTATCTGGAAGCCAAGATATGCGGCACCGAGATTGTCCGAAATGCAAATAAGGTCCATGCTCTTTGCCGCAGGACGTCTTTTTGCCATCAGAAGGGAAGTCTCTCCTGACGAGCTTACACTTATTGCCAGTCCATTTGGTGAAGGGGTCAGGTCGAGAGTGACTTGTTTGTATCCGTGCTCAGAGGCAGCCGCCACCATTCCTTCCCATAGTTCCTTGACGTGTCTGAAGTCCAGCTTTGAAGACACTCCCAACCGTATATCCATTGTACGCGGATGGGAAAATTCGGCATACAATTCTCCTGTGACTGCTGTAACACATTTGTAACCAAGGTGTTTCAGTGGAAAATATGTGAGGTCGAAATCTATGCCTTCGAGGAATAGTTTTGAATGTGAGCCTGAAAACGCCTTGCCTTCAGTCTCGAACCATGAACTCTCGAAAGGTTTGTAGCGGGTACCTTCGTATAGTTTTTCAATTGCTCCGACTCTTCCGAGGTCGGAAAAAGTGTCTTCTGCCATAATCTTATTTCTTAGATACACTGTATTGTATATGCATTCTTTCAAGTTCTTCAATGAACGGTGCCGTTACCGACACTTTATATTTTCTTGAAAAGAATTCAATCTTCCATTTCTTCTCAGGTTCATATAGGAACATTGTCAGCGGGACATTTCCTTTATTGGACTTGAGCAGTTTCACCAGCGACGACCTGAATGCATCGTTCAGCATATTGGTGGAGACTGTGATTGCAAAGCCCTTGATGAAAGTTTCCGTGACATTGCCTAAAAGCATGATATTCTTCACCTTGAATCCGTAAGGAATATCCTTTTTATCCTTTCTTTCTTCCGGCTTGACGAAGTATTTCTCTCCTATTTCTCCTTCAATGAAGATGGCATTGTGAGGTGTGAGATATTTCATGAAATTCTCATGGTCCTTTCCGAAGAGAGCCAGTTCGAAGTTGCCTCCCTTGTCCTCGATCATGGTCTTGGACCATGGCCTTCCCGTCTTGGTGGTCATAGTCTGGGTAGCTGTGATGAATCCGGCGATATTGACCTTCTGTCCGCTCTTTTTCTTCTCACAATCAGCAACAAGTCCGTTCACCTGCGAGACTTCACATGTCGTGAATGTCTTCAGTTCGAATTCATATCTGTCCAGAGGATGAGAAGACAAATACATTCCCACAAGTTCCTTCTCGAACATCAGTTTTTCCAATATATCTTCATCTCCCTCCATCGGCGGCATTTCCGGTCTTTCCGGTTTCAGCTCCTCTACTTCTCCGAAGAGTGAGATGCTCTCGTTCATCTGGTCCTTCTTGTAGAGTTCGCCATAGCGGAGAAGTGTCTCAAGGAAGGTGTCGCCACTCTTGCACGGGAGCATGAATTGTTTGCGGCAAATGCCGAAACTGTCGAATGCTCCTGAGTGGAGGAGGATTTCAAAAGCTTTTCTGTTCACGGTACCAGTAAGCCTTTCAACGAAGTCATAGATGTCGGCAAACGGACCGTTAGCCTTCCTTTCATTGATGATCGATTTGACGATATTGTCACCAAATCCCTTGATTCCACCCAGTCCGAAACGGATGTCGCCGTCTTTGTTGACACTGAAGAATGATTCGGACTCATTGATATCAGGGTTGAGGACATTTATCCTGTTCTTTTTGCAGTCTGCCATTATCTTCTTTATCTCATCCGCCTTACCGAGGTTGGCCGTGAGATTGGCGGCTTGGAATTCAGATGGATAATGACACTTCAGATATGCTGTCTGATAACTTACCCAGGCATAGCAGGTCGCATGCGACTTATTGAATGCATATTGAGCAAATTTCTCCCAGTCCTTCCATATCTTGTCAAGAACCTTTTCAGGATGACCGTTTTTCATTCCTCCGGCCATGAACTTGTCTTTCAGGGAGTTCAGCACATCGATGAGCTTCTTTCCCATCGCCTTTCTCAACTTGTCCGCCTCACCCTTCGTGAATCCGGCCAGTTTCTGGGACAAAAGCATGACCTGCTCCTGATAGACCGTCACTCCGTAGGTATCTTCGAGATATTCCTGCATTTCGGGAAGGTCATATTCCACTTTCTCGACACCCTGCTTGCGGGCAACAAAGGACGGGATGTAGTCCATAGGACCCGGCCTGTAGAGCGCGTTCATCGCAATCAGGTCCTCGAACCTTTCAGGCTGGAGTTTCTGCAGCCAGTTCATCATTCCCGGAGACTCGAACTGGAATACGCTGACGGTGTCTCCGCGTCCGTACAGTTCGTATGTCGGCTTGTCATCGATAGGGATGGCCTCTATATCTATGTCTATCCCGTGCCTTTCCTTTATGAGGTTGAGGCAGGTATGGATGATTGTCAAGGTGTTCAGACCAAGGAAGTCCATCTTGAGCATGCCCACATCCTCGATGTAGTGACCGTCATATTGCGATGTCCAGAATTCCTTTTTCTTTCCGTTTTCATCGACGGCCTCCTTGTCTTCTGAAAGGCAGATTGGAATATAATCCATCAGGTTTCCACGGCCGATGATGGTCGCACATGCATGCACACCGACCTGACGGATGCTTCCCTCAAGTTTCTGCGCATAGAAGAGCACTTCCTTGTTGAGTTCAGTACCGTTTTTCAGTTCCTCCTGAAACTCAGGAACAAGCCTGTAGCAGTTCTTCAGGTTGATCTTTGCATCGACCTCCTCCATCCCGACCTGATAGAATTTCTCAACCGTCTTCGTCTGTCCGGGATTGTCTGGGTCATCTACCTCAACCATCCTGCTCACCTGCTTGAATCCCTTCTTGAGCTCATCCAGCTTAGGGTTGAAAGGATATTCCTTCTCCTTCATCTCGGTCAGGCGGTCAGGCACCATCTTGGTCAGACGGTTGGACTCATCAATGCTCAGGTTGCTGATTCGGGCGACATCCTTTATGGCGCTTTTTGCTGCCATGGTACCGAAGGTTATCACCCTTGACACATGGTTCAGACCATAATGGTCTTCCACATATTTGTGCGCAGCACCAAGATCCTCAAAATCCACATCAATATCAGGCATGCTGATACGGTCGGGGTTGAGGAACCTCTCGAACAGGAGCTGGTACTTGATAGGATCCAGATTGGTAATCCACAGACAATATGCTACCACCGAACCGGCTGCGGAACCACGTCCCGGGCCCACCATCGAACCCATTGCACGGGCAGCGGCGATATAGTCCTGGACAATGAGGAAGTAGTCCGGGAAGCCCATCCTGCATATGGTTTTAAGCTCGAAATCTATGCGTTCGCTCTGCTCTGGTGTGAATGTCTCCCCATAGCGGATATGGGCACCCTTATATGTCAGGTGGCAAAGATATGCCACGCTCTTGCAGAATTCCTCCCCTCTGTCGTTCCCATCCTTGTCGCAGCGTCCCACGTCAATGACTTCCTTGTATTTTTCCAGCTGGTTGTCGATGTCAGCAAGGAAATCCTCCGGAAGATCGAATTTCGGAAGGACATGTCCCCTGTCTATCTTGTAACTTTCAATCTTCGAAGCTACCTCGAGAGAGTTTGTAATGACTTCAGGATGCTCCGGGAACATTGAAGACATCTCTTCCTCACTTTTGAGATACTCCTGCTGAGTATACCTCAACCTGTTTTCATCAGTCAGATAAGCATTGGTATTCAGACAGATAAGTCTGTCATGCGCAGGCCCGTCCTCTTTCAGGATGAAATGGACGTCATTGGTGGCGACAACCTTGACACCCATTTCCTCAGCCAGTTGAAATATACCTTTATTGGCTATCATCTGGTTCTCATAGACCTCCTGCGACAGTCCGGGAACTTCAGTCTTGTGGCACTGGACTTCCAGGTAATAATCCTCGCCGAAAAGGTCCTTGTGCCATTTGATGGCCCTTCTTGCAGCTTCCATGTCACCGCTTATGATTTCGCGTGGAATCTCACCGGCAATACAGGCTGACAGACAGATCAGATTTTCGTGGTACCTCTCTATCACCTCGTGGCTGACTCTCGGCTTGTCGTAGTATTTTCCTTCGATATGACCGATTGAGACAATCTTCATAAGGTTCCTGTAGCCTTCATAATTCTTAGCAAGAAGAATGAGGTGGTAGTATTTTCTGTGATTGTTGTCCTTGAGTTTGTGGTCATAGTGTCTTGTCACATACACCTCACAACCAAGTATCGGCTTGACGTTCGGATGCTTGCCTGCGAATTTCATGAATTCCTTGATACCATACATGTTTCCATGGTCGGTGATAGCCAGGGCCGGCATTCCAAGTTCTTCAGCCCTGTCAAAGAGTTTGGAAATTGATGAGAATCCGTCGAGGATGGAATATTGTGTATGTACGTGCAGGTGGACAAATGACATGGTATGTGTTATTTCTTAGGGGACACAAAGGTAGGAAAAAGGAACGTATCGGGCAACTTGATTTATCCACAGTGCATACAAAAATAGTAGAGGGGGTGACTGAAAACTTTCGTTCCAAGTCACCCCCTCTTAATGGTTTAGGAATCGTTATTTGCTCTCTTTCTTCTGAGCTGCCTTTTTGGTTACATCGAACATGATAGGTGTCGCGATGAAGATTGAGGCATAAGTTCCGACCACGATACCGAGGATGAGGGCTACGGCCAGACCTCTGATCACTTCACCTCCGAAGATTGCGATTGCAATCATGGTAACGAGGGTTGTGAGTGATGTATTCATGGTACGAGAGAGTGTACTGTTAAGAGCCTCATTGACATTCGTCTTGAAGTCAGCCTTAGGATGAAGTTCCTTGTACTCACGGATACGGTCGAAGATAACCACGGTATCGTTGATTGCGTAACCGATGATGGTAAGGATCGCCGCAATGAATGTCTGGTCAATGTCAAGGCTGAATGGAAGTATGCCTGAGAACAAAGAGAAGAATCCAATCACGATGAGTGCTGTATGAGCAAGACCGATGACTCCACCAAGTCCCCATGTCCAGCCTTTGAATCTTATTGCGATATATGCAAAGATTACAATCAGGGCGATGATTACAGCGATGATGGCGTCTCTTGTAATGTCGTTTGCGATGGTAGGACCAACCTTGTCTGAACTGATGATACCATTAGGGTTTTCAAGAGTTGACTTGAAGTCTTCCAGAGAGAAATTCTCTGTTGCAAAGAATCCCTTCAATGCATTGTAGAGTTTTGCCTCAACTTCAGCATCTGCCTCTGTTGATTCGTCTTCCACAAGGTACTGGGTAGTAATCTTCATCTGGCTCTCGCCACCGAACTGCTTAACCTCGACCGCTCCGTCAAACTCTTCGATTGCAGCAGCACGGACGTCCTCAGCAGTGACACTCTGGTCGAATCTGACCACATAGGTGCGTCCACCTGTGAAATCAACACCATAGGTGAATCCCTTTGTAAAGATGGAAACGAGACTGACAAGGATGATGGCACCTGAAACGATGTAAGCGATATTCTTCTTGCTGATGAAATCTACCTTTGTGTTCTGGAGGAAGTTCCTTGTAGCCTTGTTGTCGAATGCCACTCCCTTGCCTTTGACAATCCTGTCGTCAATGATAAGACGGGTGATGAAGATTGATGAGAGAACTGAGGTGATGATACCGATGATGAGGGTTGTTGCGAATCCCTGTACCGGACCTGAACCGAATACGAAAAGGACGATACCGGTGAGCAGGGTGGTAATCTGACCGTCAACGATGGCAGAATAGGCGTTCTTGTAACCGTCAGCCACTGCTTTGCTGAGACCCTTTCCTGCACGGAGTTCCTCTTTCACACGCTCGTAGATGATAACGTTGGCATCCACCGCCATACCGAGTGTCAATACCAGACCGGCAATACCAGGGAGAGTGAGGACAGCTCCGAACGATACGAGAGTACCGAAAAGCAGGAGCACATTCACTATAAGGGCGACATCAGCCACAAGACCGGCTCCCTGATAGAAAAGAACCATGTAGATAAGCACGAGGACGAACGCAAGGACGAATGAGATCAGACCTGCATTGATTGACTCGGCTCCGAGTGAAGGACCTACGACCTGCTCCTGAATGATTGTTGCCGGTGCAGGAAGCTTACCGGATTTAAGGACATTGGCAAGGTCTTCAGCCTCTTCAAGAGTGAAGTTGCCGGTAATCTGTGAGCTTCCGCCTGAGATTTCGCTCTGAACGGTCGGATATGAATAAACCATTCCATCAAGGACGATTGCGACCTGTTTGCCGATATTCTCTTTCGTGAGTCTTGCCCATACACTCGCTCCCTGTGCGTTCATTGACATTGACACTTCCGGATTACCGTTAGTATTGCCGTACTGTACACGTGCGTCAGTGACTGAACCGCCGTCAAGAGGAGCCTTTCCGTCGCGTGAAGCGGCTTTGATGGCAACAAGCTCAAACGTATTCTCACCAGGAATGTATGGCGATGCCTTCACACTCCACATTGCCCTGAATTCAGGCGGGAAGAGTGACTTCACCTGTGGCATTGCAAGGTATTTGTTCACCTTTGCAGTATCAGAATAGTTTGCATAGCCGATACATGCATTCCCTCTTGCACCGGAAGGCTGGAGAATGCTGAAAAGAGGATTCTGTTTCCTGAACTCAGCTTCAGCTTTGGCGTCGGTTTCTGCCTGCTTGAGCTCAGAAGCCACGATGTCTTCCTCCGCCTCCTTTGAGTCAGCGATGTTTTCGGCATCTTCTGCGCTGTCAGCCAGCAGGTCTGCAAGGGTTTGATTTGCCTCAGCAAGGTAGCCTTCAATCTCGGCATTGTCGTATGTTGGCCAAAACTCGAGGGATGCTGTTCCCTGGAGGAGTTTCCTTACACGTTCAGGCTCCTTTACACCAGGAAGCTCGACCAGGATACGTCCGCTGTTGCCGAGTTTCTGGATGTTAGGCTGAGTTACGCCAAAACGGTCGATACGGTTTCTCAGGACGTTGAATGAGTTTGCTATTGCACTTTCAGCCTCACGTCTGATGATTTCAATGACTTCCGCATCAGTTGAAGAAGGAGTGACTTCCTTCATATCCAGGGTGCCGAACACTCTTGCGAGCGGAGTACCGTTTGAAGTCTCTTTCCAAGCCTCTGCAAACAGGGTTATGAAATCCTGTCTTGAGTTTACGCTGCGCTCCTTTGCAAGAGAGACAGCCTGAAGGAACTCAGGAGACTGGTTGTGACCCGAAAGAGCCTTGACGAGATCCTCAAGCTGGACCTGAAGCATGACGTTCATACCACCTTTAAGGTCAAGTCCGAGGTTGATCTCCTTTGATTTGATGTCTTTGTAAGTGTATCCGAAATATACTTTTTCGGAAGAGATGGAGTCAATGTAATGCCTGTTCTGATCTTTCCTTATTGAGTCAAGATAGAAGGCTCTGTCCATCTCAGGAACTTTGGCGAAATCTGCAGACTGCTGTACTGCCTCTGCTGCAGCTTCTGCAAATTTGACAGCCTTGTTCTCCTGGATCTTTGTCACAAGAGTGAAAGAGAGCTGCCAAACGCAGGCAAGAGCGAGCAAAATCGCCACAAATCTGATTGCACC
Organism: Bacteroidales bacterium; assembly: GCA_022774085.1. Taxonomy (GTDB): domain Bacteria; phylum Bacteroidota; class Bacteroidia; order Bacteroidales; family UBA932; genus Cryptobacteroides. The sequence goes on along the minus strand of JALFNZ010000062.1, from coordinate 15,227 downwards.
TTTGCTTTGCATAATTAATATTGTTTTAATGATATTACTTCAAATTCATCCTCAAGCACGAAAGTTGATATCCATACCATCGGCAAAATAGGGCACAAATTTACGATTTTTTTCTAATAAATGAACTTTCTGTAAATATTTCTTAATTTTGCACACCCAAATGAGAGAAGGTATTTTTAATGAAATGAGAGGATTTTCCATGTTCTTGAAGGTGCTTTGCACCATTATAATATCATCATACTGCTTTTCTGCGGTTTCTGCCAGGCCTTCCGTTCCCCGGAAGGCAGATTCTTTGCTGTTGCAAGCCGATGATCTGAGGAAGGCTTACAGATTCGAGGAGTCTTTGGAAGTTCTCAAGGATGCGATGGAATCTGTGAAGGATTCCTCCGGGACAAGTTTGGATTCGGCATTTACTGCCCTTGCAAGCGACCGTATCCTTCTTGCTGAAAACGGACGGGCAATGTCAGGCTTTGTTGACAATCCTGTCGTTGTCGCGCGCCACCGTTTTTCAGTTTCCGACTTTTTCCTTTATTACCCTTTTCGGGACAGTTCATGGAGGAGCGTGCCGAATCAGCTGGACTCAGTCGCAGGCCACCCGTATTCAAAGGCATTGTATGCTCCCGACGGAGCAGATGTAATCTATTATTCTGCCGTCGATTCGGAGGGCATCAGGAATATTTGCATGACTGAAAAGAAAGATACAGTCTGGACCACACCGGCATTGATCAATGAACAGATGACATCGGCATCGGATGAGATTTATCCTGTCCTGTCCCCGGATGGAAAGACAATGTATTTCGCTTCTGCCGGCCTCTATGGGGTTGGCGGATACGACCTATATGCCTCTGAGTGGAATGAGGAAGGGGCAGACTGGTCCGCTCCCGTGAATCTCGGTTTCCCATATTCTTCCCCTGCTGATGATTTCCTGTACATGAATACTCCGGATGGCAAATTTACGATTTTTGCGTCTAACAGGGACTGCAGCAAAGATAGTGTCTATGTCTATGTCCTGGAATATGTAAGCATGCCTGTAAGGAAGGCCATCGAGGATTCCGCGGAATTGGAGCAGTTGTCGCATCTGGTTCCTCTTGGTGATTCAGCTGACAGGAATAAGAACGTAAGTGCTGAGATTCCGGAGAATCTGGATACTCGCAGATATATGGACAAGATGGCACAGGTCAGGGCAATTCGTGATACGTTGGCGGTATTCGAATCAAGGCTTGAGAACGACCGCAATCTTTATGTGATGAGTTCGGATGCTGATGAGAGAATCCTTCTGACCAACAGGATCCTTGCGACAGAGGCTCAGATTCCCGCCATCCAGGATTCGCTCGGAAGGGCTTCGGATGAGCTTCGCAAAATTGAGATGGAGTTTCTTTTCAACGGAGTTGTGATAGATCCCGACACTTTGATGTCCGCTGCCGATCGCGAGGTTGTCGGTGATGATGCTGACTATACCTTTGAGAGAATGAATATGGGCGGTCCCCTGCAAATGGATATTTTGCCACCTCCTGTGGTATTCGATTACACTTTCAAGGTGCTTGATGAAGGGCAGTTTGCACTTGACAACACGCTGCCACAGGGCGTTTTGTATCAAATTCAAATATTTACGATGGGTACGCAAGCTTCTGTCAGAAATTTGCGGGGCTTGAGTCCTGTCTTTGAACAAAAAACCGCAAGCGGCCGTTACGTCTATAGGGTGGGTGTATTCCGCAGTTACAAGGATGTCCTCGCCAAACTGAATACTGTCAAGAGATTGGGATTCAAAAGTGCCTTCATTGTAGCTTTCAATGACGGTAAGGAAGTGACTATATCAAAAGCAAGGGCCTTGGAAGCAAAGGAAAAGGAAAATCCAGTCTTCTATCAAGTGCTCATAACACCGGAAGCGGAACTGGATGAAGCCGCCTCCTCAGGAATCAGACAGCAGGCCTCAGGAAAGGACATTGCAAAAACAGAAAACGAAGCAGGGCATATCACATACATCGTAGGTCCATATACCGACAAAGCCTCTGCCGAAGCCCTGAAAACCTTTGCTGAAGCCATGGGAATCGGGCAGGTAGAACTGAAAACCATCAAAGAAAAAGCTGAAAATCTGTAATTCTTGTTGCAGAACAATAAAAAAGTTGTATATTTGCAATCCCAATTGGCCGACCAGCGGTTCGTGCCATCCCAAAGGGTAGTTTGGTGAGATGGGTGAGTGGCTGAAACCACCAGTTTGCTAAACTGACGTACGGGATTACCGTACCGGGGGTTCGAATCCCCCTCTCACCGCAAAATATTGATTATCAGGAGTTAGCATCGCTTTCGCGATGCTAATTTCGTTTCTGTACACTGCCGTCAAGAGCTTGCTCTTGTAAGGTAGTGGACAGAAACGAAATAGCGACCATAGGTCGCGTAACTCCTGATAATCAATGTTTTGCAAGGGCCCCGCGGCGAGCGGCAAGGGAAAAGGCACGCAAAGCGTGGCTAATCCCCCCCCGCGAGCGCGGGATGTCAAGCGCAGCGACGACATCCCCAAAGAGGAAATCAAAGAGCGCAGCGACGACATCCCAATAAGAGCGCAGCGACGACAGAAATTTTCCAGCAAAAGTATTTTACAAAAATTTTAACTATTTTTGTGCAAAGCTTTGACGTCTCGACAATTATCACTTGCGAGACTTGAGTAATAGACAACAACCACATAATTAACATATCATGGATAGAAAAGATTTTCTGAAAAGCCTTGGCCTGCTTACGGCAGGGGCGGCGATATTGCCTTCTGAAGGAACTCTCAAAGCAGCTGAACGACTCTCTGGAGCAAGCGGTGAGGCCATGTCTTCAATGGCTACTGATGCAGAATTGGACTTCCCGGTCAAATCATTGAAAGCCAATATAAAAGGTGGACCGGTGAAAGTCATAATAATAGGGGCAGGCAACAGGGGAAGGACCTATGCTGAATATGCGAGGAAATACCCGGAATGCATGCAGGTCGTTGGCGTTTCAGATATAAGGGAAAGCCGCAAGATGGCCATGGGAGACAAGTTTGATATCCCGGTTGAGCACCGTTTCGGCGACTGGAGTGAAGTCTTCTCTGTCCCTAAATTTGCAGATGCTGTGGTCATCTCGACTCCGGATGACCTGCATTATCACCCGTGCATGAAAGCCTTGCGTTGGGGCTACGACGTCCTTCTGGAAAAACCTGTAGCTCAGACTGAAAAGGAATGTACAGATATTGCTGCACAGGCACATAAATACGGAAGGATCGTTGCCGTATGCCATGTCCTCAGATATAGTCCATATTTCAGAGCCATGTACCAGGCCCTGAAGAGTGGGATGATAGGCAAACTGATAAGTATCCAGCACATGGAACCAATCGAATGCCGCCACATGGCACATTCCTATGTGAGAGGCAATTGGAGGGATTCAAATAAAACAACACCTATAATTCTTGCCAAAAGTTGCCACGATCTGGACATTCTCCGCTGGTTTGTAGGAAAGCCTTGCCAGAGCATTGTGGCGGACGGGTCACTCACATGGTTCAAGCCGGAGAATGCTCCCCAAGGTGCGCCAAAGCGCTGCACAGACGGCTGTCCTCATGAGTCAACCTGCCCTTATTCTGCAATTGACATCTATGTCAAAAGGAAGCAGCACCTTGGAGTCTTCGACTTGAAGAACTCCCGCGACGAGCAGGAAATCATGTCCAAGATTTCAGATCCTAACAACGAATGGGGAAGATGCGTCTATTTCTGCGATAATAACCAGCCCGACCACTTTGTCTGCGAGATGGTCTTTGCAGACGGTACCACGGCTTCTTTCTCAATGGAAGCATTTACCCCGTTTGGTGGCCGCAGGACAAGGATAATGGGAACTACAGGCTATATAGAAGGAGACGGGAGCAAGTTCACTGTATATGAGTTCAGGAGCAACCGTAAACTTGTATGGGACAAGAAAGTAAGCGATATTCCTGAATATAAGGGTTCCGGCCACGGTGGCGGGGACATGGCACTCGTCTGCGATTTTATCGAGGCCGTATCTGCACAGGATGAATCAAAGCTTACAAGCAGCATAGACGCCTCAATAGAAAGCCATGTGATGGGATTCCGTGCGGAAAAGAGCCGCCTGTCCAATAAAAAGTCCAAGATGCCCGTTTCAAAGTAACGGAATCTGCACGGTCAGCCTGGCGCATTGCACATCACGGCTGTCAGGTCCTATCATAATGTCAAAGTCCCCGTTTTCAACGACAAATCTGGCAGACAATGGTTCATCAAGAGCAAATAAAGAAAGTTCTTGGTGTGTCTGGAATTATGACCAAGATGTCCTCTTAGAGAGCTAAAACGTCAGATAAGAATAAGAAGGCAAATTTAACCGCAACTCCCCATATAGGAATTGCGGTCAAATTTTAAAACTGATTCTCGTTGAAGAGCAAACGTAACTTGCTGGTTTATTTCAGTTTGCGAAGAAGATTGTTGAGACTTACTTCCTTGCCGATAATTGAATTGAGGTCCTCAATCTTTACGCGCTCCTGAGCCATGCTGTCACGGTGACGGATTGTAACGCATCCATCCTCGAGTGAATCATGGTCAACGGTAACGCAGAAAGGAGTACCTATTGCATCCTGACGGCGATAACGCTTTCCGATTGAATCCTTCTCGTCATACTGGCAGTTATAGTCATATTTGAGGTCATCCATGATTTTCTGTGCAAGGTCAACCAGCTCCTGATTATTCTTAAGGAGAGGCATTACAGCAACTTTTACAGGAGCCAGAGGCGCAGGAATGCTGAGCACTACCCTGCTCTCTCCGTTTTCAAGCTGCTCTTCTTTGTATGAGTTGGAAAGAACTGCAAGAACCATACGGTCAACTCCGATTGATGTCTCGACAACATATGGAGTGTAGCTCTCACCTATTTCCGGATCGAAATACTCAATCTTCTTTCCTGAAAACTTCTGATGGTTTCCAAGGTCAAAGTTGGTACGTGAGTGGATACCTTCAAGCTCCTTGAATCCGAACGGGAAGCGGAACTCTATATCCGTTGCGGCATTTGCATAATGGGCAAGCTTGTCGTGGTCGTGGAAACGATAGTTGTCATCTCCCATTCCGAGAGCCTTGTGCCATGCAAGGCGGTTCTCCTTCCATTTTGCAAACCAGTCGAGTTCAGTACCAGGCTTGATGAAGAATTGCATCTCCATCTGCTCAAATTCCCTCATACGGAAGATGAACTGACGTGCTACAATCTCGTTTCTGAAGGCCTTTCCGATTTGGGCTATACCGAAAGGTATCTTCATTCGGCCTGTTTTCTGAACGTTCAGATAGTTCACGAATATACCCTGTGCTGTCTCAGGACGCAGATATATTGTATTTGCTCCTTCTGCAGTGCTTCCCATCGAGGTACTGAACATAAGATTGAACTGACGAACCTCAGTCCAGTTCTTGGTACCTGAGATAGGACACACAATCTCGCAGTCAAGGATAATCTGGCGGAGAGCATCCAAGTCATTTGCATTGAGGGCATCTGCCATTCTCTTCTTCACCTCTGCAATCTTGGCATTGTTGCGAATGCAATTTGGATTGGTTTCAATGAATTTTGCCTCATCGAAAGCATCACCGAATTTCTTCTTTCCCTTCTCCACATCCTTGCGAATCTTGTCCTCAAGCTTTCCGATATAATCCTCAATAAGAACATCCGCTCTGTATCTCTTTTTGGAGTCCTTATTGTCGATGAGAGGATCATTGAAAGCACCTACGTGGCCGGATGCTTCCCATATTTTTGGATGCATAAAGATAGCCGAGTCAATTCCGACGATGTTCTCGTGAAGCCTTGTCATAGCCTCCCACCAATACATCTTGATGTTGTTCTTTAGTTCAACACCCATCTGGCCATAGTCATAGACGGCTCCGAGTCCATCATAAATCTCACTTGAAGGGAAGATAAAACCATATTCCTTACAGTGAGCAACAAGAATTTTGAAGAGTTCTTCCTGTGTCATAGTAATATTAGTTATATAATTAATAATCAATTAAATATCTCTGGAAAAGAATCAATGACAGACCCTGTAGCCACCTCCCTTAAAGGAATCATGACAAAATCCCTCAAGTGCATCAGTCTATGTGGTACAGTCAATATTTCCGTATCAATTCTTTCATTTCCAAGGAACAATATATCAATGTCAATTATCCTCGAGCAATATATCCTGCGACCATATCCGTCATATTGTACTTTGGAAATTCTTCCAAAATCAGCCTCAATTCCCTTACAAATATCAAGTATGGATTCACCAGCTTTCTCAGGATCAAAAACCATGGGAAAATCAAGTTCATATACCACTACGGCATTGATGAATTTCTCGTCACAATCAAATCCCCAGGGATCCGTCTCAATCAAAGAGGAAAGTCTCGAATATGGCACCTTGAAAGCCTTGTCAAGACACTCCAAAGCCCTCAGGATATTGTACTTCCTGTCCCCGATATTGGAACCAAGCGACAAATATAGCAGAATTTTCTTCATTATTTCTCAGTCCTCATCAAGCCCCAATTCAACAAGGGCCTCCTCAGACATCCTGCTTTTATCCCATACCGGTTCAAAAACCAGTTCTATTGTAGCAGTAACAACTCCGGGAACATCCTCAATTGCAGATTTTACCTGATCCACCACATAATCAGCCATAGGGCAATTGGGTGCTGTAAGAGTCATCTGAATGAAAACATTATGTCCTTCATCCACTTTAATCTCATAGATAAGTCCGAGATCGTATATGTTCACCGGTATCTCAGGGTCATAGACCTGCCTGAGAGCCATAATTATATCTCTTTCTAAACTTGGCATAAAATGATATTATTTATTCTCCTGAGCCACCTGACGGATTTTCGCAATCATCGACACGAGTCCGTTGGCGCGTGTAGGGGAAAGATTCTCTTTCAGTCCTATTTTTTCTACCACAGAAAAGTCCGAAGAAGCAATTTCAGAAGGTGTCCTTCCAGAATAAATACTTATGAGAAGAGAGATGATTCCCTTCGTGATTATCGCATCACTGTCTGCTTGGAAAAAGACTTTTCCATCCTGAATATAATAATCAAGCCAGACTCTGGATTGACATCCTTTGATAAGTTTGTCATCAGTCTTTGCCGACTGAGGATATTCGCCGAGATTCTTTCCAAGCTCGATAAGGTACTCATATTTGTCCAACCACTCATCGTACATGGAAAATTCCCCGATAACGGCATTCTCAGCCTCCTGCAATGTCATATTATCGTACATATTATCTTAACATCTTTATTGCCCTGTTCAGGCATTCAATAAAATATTCAGCCTCTTCAATGGTATTATACGGAGCAAATGAAGCCCGGAGCATACCAGACACTCCGAACCTGTCCATTATTGGCTCTGCACACATTTGTCCGGACCTGGTTGCTATACCCATCTTATCTAAAATAAGAGCCAAATCCTCATGATGAACCCCTTCAACACAGAACGAAAACAAAGGAATCTTGTCTTCGGTTGTTCCACGAGGAACACCAAAAAGTCGAATTCTCTTATCATTTATAAGAGAATCATATACAAAAGTCTTCACTTTTTCATAATATTGATTTAACTCCTTATCATTCAATGATTTAAGGAATTCTAAAGCTGGTCTGATGGTAATAGCTGAAGAAAAGTTCTGAGTTCCAGCTTCAAACTTCATAGGAAGCGGAGCATAAGTGGTTCCGGAGAATTTCACCGTACCGACCATCTCCCCACCTCCCAAGAACGGAGGCATTGCTTCAAGCCATCTCTTCTTTCCATACAATACTCCTGTACCGGTTGCAGCATAAATCTTATGACCTGAAAAGGCATAAAAATCACAATCAAGATCCTGCACATCCACACTGCAGTGAACAACTCCCTGAGCACCATCTATCAAGACAGGAATACCTTTTAAATGACATATCCTCACAATTTCCTTCACCGGATTCACAATGCCCAGAACATTGGAAATATGACTGACACATACTATCGCAGTATTGTCGTTTATCATTTTCTCAAGACATTCAATTCTGAGATATCCATCATCATCCACAGGAAGCACTTTCAGGAAAGCACCCTTCCTTTGACAGAGTAACTGCCACGGAACTATATTGGAATGATGTTCAACTTCCGTGACAATGATTTCACTTCCTTCCTTAACAAAGGCTTCGCCGAAACTATAAGCTACAAGATTGATCGAAGCTGTTGTTCCGGAGGTAAAAATAACCTCTTCCCTGCTTTCAGCATTGATATACTGCCTTATTGCATCCCTTGCAGACTCATATTCCTCTGTTGCCTCGGATGCGAGCAAATGAACAGCTCTGTGAAGATTAGAATTGTGGTTTCTGCTCGATTCATCCCACATTTCAATCACAGAGGAAAGTCTTTGTCCTGTGGCAGCATTGTCCAAATACACAAGACTCTTCCCATACACTTTTCTTTCAAGTGCCGGGAACATGGAACGTATGTCACTAATAGAAGCCATATTATTATCTGAAAATCCTGCAAATTTACTAAACATATTTCTCTTTTAATCTGATTTTATGATAAATTTGCATCAGATACAAAAATCAGGCAGCATTATGATAGATTATATTAAAGGCAGAACCATAGAATTGACACCAACGGATATGGTAGTAGAGTGTCATGGAATAGGATACAGAATACTTATTTCACTTCAATCCTATGAAGGATTCAACACAAAAGAGGATGTTATCGTATATATCCATCATTACTTGCGTGAAGACGAGGAACTCTACTATGGATTCTGTACAAAGGATGAAAGGGAACTATTCCGTCTTCTGATTGGAGTGTCAGGTATAGGAGCATCCACTGCAAGAATGATGTTATCTTCCCTTACAGCGGATGAAATCAGAAATGCAATAATATCAGAGGACATCAACAAGATAAAAAGCATAAAAGGTATCGGTCTCAAAAGCGCCCAGAGACTCATTCTTGAGCTGAAGGATAAGGTAGTCAAAGGTGGAGGATCGGACACTACCCTCTTCCAAAGTGCAGCAAACAGCAACGCAGAAGAAGCTACCACGGCTTTGGTTATGCTAGGATTCACAAAACCAAATGTCAACAAAGTGCTTAATTCTATTATAAAAGAAAAGCCTGGAGCTTCTGTCGAGGAGCTTATAAAACTCGCTCTGAAAAAACTCTAGGCTTATGGTTTTAGTTCCACGTGGAACTTTTTATCTTCCAAAATAAACCAACAGAACAGATATATCAGCTGGTGATACTCCCGATATTCGAGAAGCTTGTGCTATAGTACGAGGAGAATATTTTTTCAATTTCTGTCTGCATTCAATAGAAAGGCTTTCCACTTTATCAAAGTCGAAATCTTCAGGAATTAGAAGATTCTCCAAACGTTGGATTTTATCAGCAAGTTGTTTTTCTCTCTCGATATAGCCCTTATACTTGATAGAAATCTCTGAGGAATCAAGAATCTCTCTCTTGTAATTTTCTTTTATAATTTCATCCATTCTTCCCTTTTCAAGAAGTGATAAGGGATATTCTGAATTTGTCTGAAGTACATATCCGGCATCTGCCATTGAAATAACTTTACCTGATTCTTTACCTAAAGTATTACTTAAATCAGAATATGAATTATATTTAACAAGCTCTGAATATTCTTGGCATATACAATTAATCGGAGAATCAAACATATCATCAACATTAATTTGATATTTATTTAAAGTTCCACGTGGAACTAAATCAAAAATAGAATGAATTGATGTTTGAGGACGTGATATAAGATTTGATATCTTAACTCTATGCTCAACAGGGGCAGATGAAACTGACTCCAAATATGAATTAACCTCATCTGGTTTGATGGATGCTTGTTCGAAAAACTCGTTTAAAGATGAAATCTTATCGTATTTTTTCATTGTATAATCATACCTGAAATCGTCTGCGAATCCTATATTGTGAGATAAAGGAGTCAGTCTCAGGTCAGCATTATCCTGTCTGAGAAGAATCCTATATTCAGCTCTTGAAGTAAACATTCTATAAGGTTCATCAACTCCCTTAGTAATGAGGTCATCTATAAGAACACCTATATAAGCCTCGTCTCTTTTCAAAATGAACGGGTCTTTTTCATGAACCTTGAGATGAGCGTTTATACCAGCCATTAAACCCTGGGCTGCAGCTTCCTCATATCCAGTTGTTCCGTTTATCTGTCCTGCAAAGAACAAGTTTTCTATCTCTTTCAATTCAAGGTTAGGTTTGAGCTGAGTCGGGTCGAAATAGTCATACTCGACTGCATAAGCAGGACGGAACACTTTAACATCTTCTAATCCCTGGATTGAATGAAGAGCATCCATCTGGATATTCAAAGGAAGGGAAGAAGAAAATCCCTGGAGATAATATTCATTAGTAAAACGTCCTTCTGGTTCAAGGAATAGCTGATGTTCTTGTTTATCTGCAAATGTTCTGAGTTTATCTTCAATACTAGGGCAGTAACGTGGTCCTATACCTTTTATCAATCCAGTGAAAAGAGGAGAGTCACCGAATCCGCTTTTCAGGATATCATGAACCTGAGGATTGGTATGGACAATGAAACAAGGCATCTGAGGAGTTCCATTCTGTGCTGTCGAAAGATATGGAAGATAAGAGAATTTGTCAGGAACTGTATCTCCGGTCTGATGAACAAGTCTGGATGTATTGACAGAAGAAATATCAATTCGAGGGGGTGTACCGGTTTTCATTCTTGCTGTCCTTATTCCCATGGAAACAAGTTGAGAAGTTAATCCGTGTGAAGGTAACTCACCTATCCTGCCTCCTTCGAACATTGTTCTTCCGATGAACATTTTTCCGTCAAGGAAGGTCCCGGCTGTCAAGATAACTGTCTGAGAATTGAAAATTGCCCCGGTAGTTGTACGGACTCCTGAAATTTTCGATTCTGAAAAGATAAAATTTGTGACTGTATCTTGGTAAATATCTAATTTACAATTACTTTCAAGGATTTTTCGCCAGTTAAGAGAGAAATGGATTTTATCACATTGAGCACGAGGACTCCACATTGCTGGTCCTTTGGATCGATTAAGCATGCGGAACTGGAGAGTAGAAGAATCAGTTACTATACCTGTGTATCCTCCCAAAGCATCTATCTCCCTGACTATCTGACCTTTAGCTATTCCACCTATAGCTGGATTGCAGGACATTTGAGCAAATTTGCCCATATCCATGGATATAAGCAAAACCGATGAACCCATCTTTGAGGCGGCCATTGCAGCTTCACAACCGGCATGACCTCCTCCTACTACTATAACATCATAATTATTTCCAAACATTATATAAGATCTCTTAATGAAAGATAGTAATTCTCCTTCTTCCTCATCATTTCAATATCAGACTTTGAATGGTCATCATAACCGATAAGATGCAAGACTCCATGAACAATCACCCTGTTTAATTCGTCTTCGAACTCAGTACCGTATTCAATGGAGTTCTCTCTTACACTGTCAACACTTATGAAAAGATCCCCTGACAGTTTATCAGATTCACAATAATCAAAAGTGATGATATCGGTAAAATAATCATGTTGAAGGTATTTCTGGTTAACATCAAGAATGTAATTATCTGAACAGAAAATAATAGAGATGTTGCCGATACGTCGAATCTCACTCTCGGCAACAAGTTTCAACCAACGGTTATTCTTGGTTTTACCCTTAAAAATGAAGTCTGTATCCTCAAAATAATAGGAAATCATGGTAAATAATTTTTTGCAAATCTACAAAATGTATAAAAAGTTTGAAATAAAAATTATTCTTTCTAACTTTACCGGGCAAAAGTGAATTTATAAATACACTAACAGATATGGAAATCAAAAAGTCAGAGAAGGCAAGCTTGGAGAACAAGAAACTCCTGTTTGTGGAAATTGGGCTTGTGATTGCATTAGGCATTACACTCGTAGGATTCGAGTGGACAAGCACTGAAACTACTGTATCTTCACTTGAAGATACGACCCAGGTCGTAACCGAAGAGGAAATTATTCCTATTACCCAGGAAACTCCTCCTCCTCCACCATCAGCACCTAAGATTCCTATCCTTTCAGACCAGATCGACATCGTTGACGATGAAATTAAAGTTGATGATGACATGTTCATGAACCTCGAGGATAATGCAGACTCAGGAGTTGAGATTATGGACTATGTAGAGGTTGAAGAGGAAGTTGTCGAGGAAGAGGCTATCCCATTCCAGCTCGTAGAGGAAAAGCCGTCATTCCAGGGTGGAGATGCTAACCAATTCTCAAAATGGGTGAACTCAAGACTCGTTTATCCTGAGATTGCAAAGGAAAATGGTGTACAGGGTCGTGTTACACTCCAGTTTACAGTTGAGAAAGATGGATCGGTTACCAAGGTAAAAGTTCTTCGTGGTGTTGACCCTTCACTTGATAAAGAGGCTGTCAGAGTAGTTTCAATGTCTCCTAAGTGGAAACCGGGAAAACAGAGAGACCGTGCGGTTCCTGTAACCTACACATTCCCTGTAATCTTCCAGTTGAGATAATTTGACAATAATAATATAAACGACCGACCAAAGATTTGATCGGTCGTTTTTCTGATTAAAATGGCTAAATTAGAAGAAAAATATAGAGAAAAGGCTGTCTTCGTAGGTGTAATCAAGCAGGGTGACGACGAAAGACAGATAATGGAATATCTTGATGAACTTGAGTTTCTTGCGGAGACTGCAGGAGCTGAAGGTCAAAAGAAATTCATTCAGAAAGTAGATAAGCCTGACAACAGGACATATATAAGAAGTGGTAAACTTCAAGAAATAAAGACCTATATTGAAGAAAACTTTATTGATGTAGTAATCTTCGATGATGAGCTCTCCCCTACCCAGTTGAGAAACATAGAAAAGGAACTTAACGTAAGGATATTGGACAGAACTAACCTTATTCTTGATATTTTTGCTCAGAGGGCAAAGACTGCTTATGCTAAAATGCAGGTGGAACTTGCTCAATATCAGTACCTTCTTCCTCGTCTGACGCGTATGTGGACTCACCTTGAAAGGCAGAAGGGAGGTATAGGAATGAGAGGTCCTGGTGAAACCCAGATTGAAACAGACCGAAGAATCATCCAGGATAAGATTAGCAAACTGAAAGAACAACTGAAGAAAGTTGACAAGCAGATGGCTTCACAGCGTGGAAACAGAGGTTCATTAGTAAGAATTTCTCTTGTCGGATATACCAATGTGGGTAAGAGCACATTGATGAATCTGCTGGCCAAGAGCGATGTTTTTGCGGAGAATAAACTGTTTGCTACCCTTGATACTACTGTCAGAAAAGTGGTCATTGAAAATGTTCCATTCCTGCTAAGTGACACGGTAGGTTTTATCAGAAAACTGCCCACACAACTTGTTGAAGCATTCAAAAGTACCCTGGATGAGGTACGAGAAGCTGATATTCTGATGCATGTTGTGGACATATCTCATCCTAATTTTGAAGAGCATATAAGAGTTGTCGAAGAAACACTGAAAGATATCAAGGCTATAAACAAGCCTATTTTCGTTGTTTTTAACAAGATTGATGCTTATAGGTATGAAGAGTACGATGAGTTCTCGTTAGAGCCTAAAAGGCCTGAAAATTACACTTTAGAAGAATTTAAGAACAGCTGGATTGCGAAGGAGAATACTCCTTGTATTTTTATCTCCGCCAAGAATAGAATCGGTATCGACAAATTGAGGGGTGACCTTTATAAGATGGTGGCTGAGATTCATGCGGGGAGGTATCCTTTTGATAATTTTCTTTGGTAAATTTATCCATTTCAGTGCTTTGTACCTCCCGTAGAAATTACAAGGGAATAATCAGATTGGAATGATTAGGGATTACTGTGAAAATTATATAAAAAAGAGAGGCTGACGGGGTCAGCCTCTCTTTTTGTATAATTTATAGGATTTAGTCCTGGAATTTAGCACAAAGATACTCTCTGTTCAGACGTGCAATATGTGATACTGTAATATGTTTAGGACATTCCATTTCACATGCTCTGGTGTTTGTACAAGCGCCGAATCCGAGCTCATCCATTTTTGCAACCATTGCTTTAGCACGTTTTGCACCCTCTACCTTACCCTGAGGAAGAAGAGCAAGAGAGCTTACGCGTGCAGCTACGAAGAGCATTGCAGAACCGTTCTTACAAGTAGCAACACAAGCACCGCAACCGATACAAGCTGCACCATCCATGCTCTCTTCAGCTTTCTCGTGAGAGATTGCAATGGCATTACCATCAGGAACACCACCTGTTCCCACTGAAATAAATCCACCAGCCTGAAGAATCTTATCAAATGCCTGACGATCCACAACGAGGTCTTTGATTACAGGGAATCCCTTGCTTCTCCAAGGCTCGATTGTTATAGTGTCGCCATCTTTGAATTTACGCATGTGAAGCTGGCAAGTAGTAACTTCATCGTCTGGACCATGTGCCCTGCCGTTGATATACAACGAACATGCTCCGCAAATACCTTCACGGCAATCGTGGTCAAATGATACAGGACCACTGCTCTTGCAACCTTTATCGACTGCAACAGGATCCAGACCCTCTGCTATCAACTGTTCATTGAGGATATCGAGCATTTCGAGGAAAGAACTGTCAGGAGAAATGTTCTTTACCTTATATGTCTCAAAGTGTCCTGCTGACTTGGCGTTTTTCTGACGCCAAACTTTCAATGTCAAATCCATGTCAATTAGTCTTTATAGTTTCTTGTTGCAATCTTAATGTTCTCATAAACAAGAGGCTCCTTATGAAGCTCTGGCTCAGCACCTTCTCCCTTGTACTCCCATGCAGCAACGTACATGTAGTTCTGGTCATCCCTCTTGGTCTCACCATCTTCTGTCTGCATTTCCTCACGGAAGTGACCACCGCAGGACTCGTTCCTGTTAAGGGCGTCACGAGCCATGAGTTCACCGATTTCAAAGAAGTCAGCAAGACGAAGAGCTTTCTCAAGTTCCTGGTTGAACTCACCGTTTACACCGGCTACATATACGTTCTTCCAAAACTCAGCCTTAAGTTCCTGAATGAGTTTGATTGCCTTCTTGAGACCAGCCTCGTTACGTGCCATTCCGACATACTCCCACATGATGTGTCCGAGTTCCTTGTGGAATGAGTCGACAGAACGTTTTCCTTTAATAGAGAAAAGTTTGCTGATTTTGTCCTTGACAGCTTTTTCTGCAGCTTCAAACTCAGGAGCATTGGTGTCTGTCTTAGGCTCTTTGAACTTGGAAGCGAGATAGTCGCCAATTGTAT
>JALFNZ010000060.1 GCA_022774085.1 Bacteroidales bacterium | reverse complement strand
TTATGTCTGACATTTGTCCAGCCTTTGTATTCGATTTTGGCTGCAACGTCCGTCCTATCAAGAACCTCTTTTTTGCCGAGATATTCAGTGACTGTATTTTCTCCCGGTTTGGTACTTTTCCGGTAAATGTTTTCCTGGTTTTTCAGTCCCTGATAATTTGCGCCGATATTGATCTTGTGATAGGTTTTCCCTTTGCTCAGAACCAAGCTTCCGTCATAGATGATGGCATTTCCCGCGAATTCGCAAAATACCACCTCCGTGGAAGCCCTTTTCCCATAAAAGCCATTTCTTCTGAGGTATTTCAACTCATGGTAAGTTCGTATATTCCTTCCGGTGGATACCTGAATGGCTCCCCCGTAAATATTGTTGAGCATTGGTCTTGTCGAGGATTCCGCCGGCATATATCCGTTGTCTGTGCTGAAGATTTCCTTATTTCCCCAGAATCCTCCATAATCAACAAAAGTATAATAGTTTTCTGCAGAATAACCGAACAGTTTTCCGCTGATTGATTCAATCTTTCTGAGATATAACGCATTAAGTCCTATCGAGAACGCTTCCGAAGGTGACCATCGGACTCCGGCGCTGAACTCCAAGTCCATCATTGTATTTTTATACCTTGGGTCTTTTCTTTTGGAATAATTGCCGGTCGTATAGTCAATACTCAATCCTATTGCCCAATTGTCGGCAATATCATAGGACAATGCTCCAATCAACTTGTACTGTTCCTTGATTTTTGTTCCGACTGTCGTCTCTGAAAATTCAATCAAGTCAAAGGGATTATATGAGGGGGTCCAGAACACGGACCCACCCATATTTTTCCCATAAAAATAGTCATAAGACAGCAATCCATACAAAGACATCCGCTTGGAAACCTTAAGGAGAGCTTCAGTTGAAATGCTGACATCATGGCTGTCATCAGAATCACTGATTCCTTTCAATGCCCCATTTGTCTTGTCATATTCCAGACAAGCAGTGGCAGAACGCTCTGTCTGAAGTGTAGTCAGACCGGCAGCGTTTGAAAATGTAAGCCAAGGGTTGATGTCCTTCACAAAATCAATGTCCTGAAGGTCCCGGCGCTCCTGAGCACCGAGACCACCACTGATTGAAAAGGCAATCAAAAATGCAGCAATTTTGTTTTTCATGCTGTCAGGATTTACTATTAATTATTTGATTGAAGCAACTTTCCTCTGGTGGAAATCCACGGTTGAATTGTTGGTGTCCTTGTAAACGATGTGTGCTCCATTGGCGATTGATGCTTCTGCATCTATTCCGGAAGGATCAGTAGATCCATCCAGTTCTGCCTCAGTGCCTCCTGCATAGTTGTAAACAAGCTTGCCCTCATTCTCAGCCAAGGCTTCTGTGGCTTCTTTGTCAACATTGCGGTATGCGGTATATCCTTTCTTTGATAGGAAATTCAGATAACCGGCATCAACTGAAGCAACCATTCGTTTGTTGTTGTTTGCCTGAGTTGTAGAGTTGAAGACTTCGATGCCGTCAACTATCCATTCAACAGGAACCTTGAGGCAAGGCAACTTGGCATTCTCGGTAGTGTCGAAATTGTTAGCATCCTTTGCAAAGGCCTCAACGCCTTCCTTGCGGAAGATATAGAATGCAGGGGAAAGCTGGCTCATAGGCCATGCATTACCCATTCCATAGACATAAGTCTTGAGATAATGATCAACCGGCATTGATGCTGGTGGAGCAGGGTAGCTGGTTGCATTGTTGAATCCCGATTCAGGGTCATACATATAGTAGTCAGCCTTGCTAAGGTCAACTGATTCAGGGACGGTTGCCGTGTTGTCTGTACCGCCCTTGATAGCAACGAGAATCTGTGACCAAGGGGCAATGGTTACATCGGTCTGGAACCACCATACAGAGTAACCTGTCGGAACCCAGCCTTCTGCCTCATAAAAGAGTTTTCCGTCAACCAGATATTTGTTGGTTGTGTTTGAATTGAAAGGGTTCACGAAACCAAAGCAGATGTCGCTTGCGTCAGCCTCGCAGTCAGAGTTGTTGTAAAGGATAACATAAGCATCATTGGCAAAGTTCTTTCCGTCAGCTTTTGTACAGCCGCCGAAATAATATTCCTTGATTACAATCTGGCTTGTCTTTGATTCAAGCATTTCCAAAGGGAAGGTCTCTTCCTGACCGGCAACAACTACAATAGAGGAATTGATACCATTGAAAATTGACATAATGCCCTCGGCTGAGGTCTTGTACTGTGCAGAAGCTTCATACAGTCCTGCAGTAAGAGTGAAGGCTGCCTCTCCTGCCTGGTCAGTCTCTGCTTCATAGATTGTACCTGAAGCCATATCCTTGATTGATACGTTGATACCTGCTGTGGCAAAAGGCTTGCCTTCCAACTCAAGTGCCACCTTGATGTCTGCCGTAGTGATTTCCGGCGTCTTCTGGCAGGATGCGGCCAACACTGTGAGGGCCATCATCATGAAGATAAACTTTTTCATCTTTGTTTGGGGATTAATAGTTAATAAACAGTGTGTTAAAATTTAAATCTTAAAGTGAGTCCATAAAAGAACGATGGTATATATCCGCTTACAGATGACCAGTTGCCTGTACGGGTTGAATATACCTGTCCCATATTATTGAAGAAATTGTTTGCATAGAATGATACGGAGGCAATGTCTCCGATTTCCTTCGTCACGCTGATATTGGCTGAGAAATAAGGAGAAATATAATTCTCTGCAAACAAGTAGGTGAAACTTGAAGATATGGCCAGTTTAGACAAATCCGAATACAAGGCTTTGTCATTGTCCCTTGCCCATATCAAGTCAGTGAGGTAGTCCCTTTGATTGTCGGGGTCGTCAATGCTTGCATAAGTGTCAGGGAAGGTTACCGTATAATTGTTCCCGTCATATATGTCTTTGTCTGTCAATGATAAAATGTCATTTTGGTCAGTAATCACCCATGTGCGCCGGCCGCCTTCTTTTTCGCTGAGGCTCCTCGAATAGTTCAGAAGTCCTGCTTCAAACTTCACCGAGAACACCATTCTCACTTTAGGGAAGTTGGTGGTAATCGTGAGATTGGAACGTAGGTTCATTGTCTGCGAGCCGTTGCCAATTGAGTTTCCTCCAGCATAGAACCCGACATATTTATAAGGCGAACCGTCATGTGAGACATTCGTATATGGACAATATGCCTCAATCTGAGTGTCAACGGATTTATATCCATAGAAAGAACCGTCGAAACGTATGCTGGTGTTGATGGCTTTTATCTTCTTGAAATCCACGACCCATTCGACTCCGTATCGTCTGACAGGATTGGTGCCGTTGTTGGCATAAGTGTAGGAATTGAAGGATTTCTTGGTCTTGTAAGGCAACGTCTGCGGGGCCTGCAAACCAGTTTTATCGTGCACTGTCACTATTCCCGTAGTCTTGTCCACTTCGAAGATCCTGTTGTCAGCAGCAATGGTGCAGGAGGACTCAAGATCAGCAGCATTGGTGTAGTTGTATGTGAATATATCGTAACCAGTGCTCAGGCGGTATGAATCCAAGGTTCTGTTGTAATATGCAGAAAGCGAAATCCTGTAACCATCCAGATTCATTTCCATTCCAATCTCTGACTGATGGTTCTTCTGCCAGACCAATGACGGATTTCGG
>JALFNZ010000049.1 GCA_022774085.1 Bacteroidales bacterium | reverse complement strand
CCCAGCTCGCTCAGAGATAGCTTACCAACATACTTACAAGTGCGATACTTCGCACGGCTGTTCTTTAACACATTCCCGCAGAAATTCTGACGTTTCTGCGGGAATGTTGTTTTCCTGCTTACCGGATTTTGTTTTTTCACGTGGACCCCCAGTCTGGCGTTGCCAGACAGCCCCTCGGGGGCGGTCGCGAGTTCGAGTCTGGGAAGGGAGTACAAAAAATGAGGGATGAACCTTTTGGAGATTCATCCCTAAATTGGAGCGGAAAACGAGACTCGAACTCGCGACCCCAACCTTGGCAAGGTTGTGCTCTACCAACTGAGCTATTTCCGCATATCCGCCATTTGTGTAACGGGATTGCAAAGGTACGACTTTTTTTTTATCCTGCAAGCATTTCGCAAAAATTTTTGCAAAAATTCACACAATTTGACGAAGTAATCCCTATTTTATTCTCCGAACAGGTATTTTTTCTGCTCCGGAGTAAGAATATCGATCTCGCATCCCCAATAATTCAGTTTGCGAGATGCAACCTCCCTGTCAATCTCAACAGGGACATCATTGACCATCTTACCCTTTTCCCTTGCCACTTTGTCGCGATTCTCCACAAGGTATTTTGCACTGAGGGCCTGGATGGCAAACGACATATCCATAATCTCCGCAGGATGTCCGTCGCCTGCTGCAAGATTGACAAGGCGTCCCTCTGCAAGTATATATATGGTATTGCCATTAGGAAGTGTATATCCCATGATATTCTTTCTGGCCTGTTTTTCACTCACAGCCATCTTCCTGAGGGCAGCGACATCAACTTCACAGTCGAAATGTCCGGCATTGCAGCAGATGGCTCCATCCTTCATGCTGAGGAAATGGTTCTCAGTGATGACGCCATCACATCCGGTCACCGTAACAAAGAAGTCACCAAGCCTGGCAGCCTGGTCCATCTTCATCACTTTGAATCCATCCATAACCGCCTCCATTGCCTTGATCGGATCCACCTCGGTAATGATGACTTCTGCGCCAAGACCCTTTGCACGCATAGCAACACCTTTTCCACACCAGCCATAGCCGGCAACCACTACATTCTTGCCTGCTACGATAAGGTTGGTCGTACGGTTTATTCCATCCCATACAGACTGGCCCGTACCATAACGGTTGTCAAACAAATGCTTTGAATCAGCATTGTTCACAAGCATCATCGGGAACTCCAACGCTCCAGCCTTATTCAAAGCCACAAGTCTGAGAATACCGGTTGTGGTCTCCTCGCATCCTCCTATTACCTCCGGTATCAAATGCCTGTATTCGGTATGCATCAGATTCACCAGATCTCCTCCATCATCAATGATGATATTCGGACCGATTTCCAAAACCCTTCTGATGTGGTCTTCATACTCCTGAGCTGTGGCTCCATACCATGCAAATACATTCAGACCCTCATGCACAAGAGCAGCTGCAACATCATCCTGAGTCGAAAGCGGATTGCTTCCCGTCACATACATTTTGGCGCCACCTGAGGCCAGCACTTCACAAAGGTATGCGGTCTTGGCCTCCAGATGCACGGAAAGGGCAACCTTCAACCCCTTGAAAGGAAGAGTCTCTTTGAACTCTTTTTCCAAACCGTTCAGAAGAGGCATGTGATGCCTTACCCATTCAATCTTCATGAGACCCTCGGGCCAAAGTTCAGGATTTCTTATTTCGCTTGCCATATAAATTTTGGATTGTCCGCATGTGCGGGATTAATAATTCGGCCGCAAAGATAGTTTTTTTTGACCACAAAAAGGGTTCTTTTACCACAATGCCTGTCAATTTAGAGAAAAGTTCCACCAATCTGTTGCGGTTTAGGATACAGATAGATAATTTTGCACGAAAATCAGATTTGAGATTCAGATCTGCATGACAAGGATTTATAATTTAAAAAATAGAGACATGGGACTTCTTGACGGAAAAGTCGCACTTATCACAGGTGCGGCAAGAGGAATCGGAAAAGCAATTGCCTTGAAATATGCATCGGAAGGTGCAGACATAGCTTTCACCGACCTTGTAATCAATGAGGCAGCAGAAGCTACCTTGAAGGAAATCGAAGAATTTGGAGTAAAGGCAAAAGCCTATGCATCGAATGCCGCTGATTTCGAGCAGACTCATACTGTGGTAAATGAGATATTGAATGAATTCGGTCACATTGACATTCTGGTTAACAATGCCGGAATTACAAAGGATGGACTCATGATGAGAATGTCTGAGCAACAGTGGGACGCGGTACTTACAGTTAACCTCAAATCTGCGTTCAATTTCATCCATGCCTGCACACCTGTAATGGCTAAACAGCGTGGAGGAAGCATCATCAACATGTCATCCGTTGTCGGAGTGTCAGGAAATGCTGGACAGTGCAACTATTCCGCTTCTAAAGCCGGCTTGATCGGCCTTGCAAAATCCATTGCAAAAGAAATGGGTCCACGCGGAATCCGCGCCAATTGCATTGCCCCCGGCTTCATCATCACTGACATGACCAACGCCCTTCCTGAAAAAGTCCGTCAGGAATGGGAAACAAAAATACCTCTCAGACGTGGTGGTACACCTGAGGATGTAGCAAATGTGGCGCTTTTCCTCGGAAGTGATTTATCATCATATGTGAGCGGACAGGTTATACATTGCTGCGGTGCGATGAACTGCTGATCATATTTAACATCGCATCTGCGCTGAACCTAAACCGATCCGGGAGCCTGGCTGAAAAGTCAGGCTTCTTTTTTTTGTCACAATTTTCTGTTTTAATCAGTCATGTCAACTTTTAAGCGATTTTTCTGATTAATCCTTCATATCTTGCAGGCATGAAACGAAATGGTTCAGCATTCATTATGGAACTTGTACTCCATGCACTCAAGGCACTCGCAGATGTCCTGATGCCACGCTTTTGTCTGGTATGCGGCAAACGCCTGCTTATAGGTGAGCGAAAATTGTGTCTGGCTTGCCTGGCAGATATTCCTTATACTTTATTTGAGAAGCGGAGCCGCAATCCGATGGCAGACAAATTGAACAGCATTATTGCTGAAGATGTTGAACGGAAGTGCGAATACAGTTATGCCACAGCACTGTTCCTTTACAGCAATGCTGCAGGATACAGACATATTCCACACCAGATTAAATATCATTCAGATATATATCTGGGAGAAATGTTCGGCCGTATCCTTGGAGACAGAATCGCGTCAAGTCCTCATTTTCAAGACATTGATGCAGTCATACCTGTTCCGCTTCACTGGACAAGACAATTTGCCAGAGGATACAACCAGGCAGAGATCATAGCGAAGGAAATTGCCAGGCAGACAGGCAAGCCGCTTCGGACAGATTTATTATTCCGATGCCGGAGGACGAAAACCCAGACAAAACTGAACATACAAGATAAATCGGCAAATGTTTCAGGTGCCTTTGCTATCAGACGTGGAGCATCGGCCGAAGGAATATCACATGCCTTGATTGTGGATGACACATTCACCACGGGATCGACAGTGTATTCCTGTTACAAGATATTGAGGACGGCCCTCCCTCCCCCTTCCAGAATCAGTGTCGCTTGTCTCTGCTACGTCGGATGACGATTTTGCTACGTGGAATGAAATAGTATTTGACGACATCGTTGGCAACATCATCATTCTTTACAACGACAAAATCAGCCTTGCGACAAGCCCTTTTATAGCGGATATTGTAATAATGGCGCTGCAGCCAGTTATAACGATGATGTCTTTGGCTGAGAAAACTCAAATCTTCAACTGGAGCAATCTTATGTCCATCGATTTTTATAATATAATGCCTCATGATATGTCAATCCAGATATGCAAATTTATATTATTTTTGTAAAGTGTATAATTTCTGCATGCGATAATATGAAAAATATATCATTCGGACTTAAAATCTTTTATTGTATCATCGGGTTGGCATTCTTGTTTCCTTTCAATGCGGAAGGCCAGACTCCGATACCGGACTTCAACGTCAGACAGTCAATGGATACTGATTTCATGCTCATGAGACAGAATGAAATTCCGACATTCCGTCACACCTATGATGACTGGATTCAGTATGCCCCGGGAGTTGCCGTGGTTGGCCTGAAAGTTTCGGGATTGCCGGGAATGACAAAGGCTGGAAGGTTTGCCGTATCCAGTGCATTTTCCGTAGCCATCATGGCTGCGATGGTCAACGGTGTGAAATACACCGTAAAAAGGGAAAGGCCTGACTTGAGCGCAAGAAACTCATTCCCGTCCGGGCACTCTGCCACAACATTCATGACCGCGACAATCCTGCACAAGGAATATGGGTGGAAATATCCATGGATCAGCATCCTGGGCTATACGACAGCAACGGTGACAGGGGCCTCCAGGATTCTGAACAACAAGCATTGGATGAGCGACATCATCGGCGGAGCAGCGATAGGCATTGGAAGCGTACATCTCGGTTATTACCTTACAGGACTGATATTCAAGGAGAAAGGACTGCAGGAAGGTTGGCACAGACATCTGGTATTTATAGACGACAATCACAAATATTGGGGTGCAGACCTCAAATGCGGACGGCGGTTCATCCTGTCGAACAAAGAAAATAAGGATAATTCCATTTTACCATTCAGGGGATCTGCGGCATCGGCGGAGGTGGAGATACCACTGATGCCAATGACAGGAATCATTGCCAATATTGGTTGCAATTCATTGGTTTTCAAGAACAATACATCGATGAATGCATATAATGCACTTGCCGGTCTATATTGGACTCTCCCGTTTGCCAGGATTCTGGAAGTGCAGGCGAAGGGAGCAATAGGATATGCCTGGCATAAATTGGGAAACGGAATTGATGTCCAACTGACAGCATCTTTCAACATCCTTGCAGGCGAGAATTTCAAAATGAAGGCTTTCGCCGAATATGAAACTTTCAGTTTCTCTGAGCAAAAGCCTTTCCTGAATTCATTTGTCTTAGGTTGGTCCACCGGATTCTGCTGGTAGGACACGGAGCTATACAACGCGTACTTTGAAAATAGCTTTGTGGATAGTTCCTTCACCGATAAGAGGAGCATGTGCCATTTCCGGAGCAAAAGTAATCACCTCACCAATCCCAGCTTCGATTGTCTGCTCAACAGGATCTGAATAGAAGAGGATATCTTTCACAGGGTCCATCTCGCCAACAGGGTCCTTGCATTCGCTGCGTGGCTTGACGCCGAAGACCTCACCTTTTGACAGTGGAATCTGTATGTCGATATACTTGTCATGCACTTCAAGACGTGCTTGCTGGGGTGTTTTCATCGTAGAATCGACAATATTGACAAATAGGTTTTCTCCGTCAATGAAATGCTTTCCATTCTCAAGAGTATTGAGGTCTGTAGTGCGGATGAACTCTATAGCTTTGGCATAATAGGGGTTCTGCATCAATTTTTCATCCATAACAAAAGGGTTGAATGGTTAAACGGTATAAATATTTTGTGCGAATCTACAAAATTTGTCTTACCTTTGCAATGGATTGCTCTGGTGTTGGAATTGGTAGACAAGAGGGACTTAAAATCCCTTGCCCTGAAAGGGCGTACGGGTTCGATCCCCGTCCGGAGCACCATGCCCCTTCTGCAGCCACTGCAGCCGGGGCATTATTTTTTGAATAAATTTTTGAAAGTATGAAACCGAACATGAAAATCTTTGATATATTTTCGCCAAGGGCGATATCAAATGATTTTCATCGTGAGAGTGAGCGATAGCGAACGGCTATCATACTCTCACAAAATTTTTATAAATGTAAAAATTTTTGATAGTATGAAAGTTTTGCTTGTAAATGGTAGCCCTCACCAGAAGGGATGCACTTTCACTGCTTTAAGTGAAGTGGAAAAGGAGCTGAATGCAGCAGGTGTTGATACTGAAATTTTCTGGATTGGAGCAAAACCAATATCAGGATGTCTGGGATGTGGCCACTGCGTGAAAAATGATTCAAAGTGCTTCATTAATGACTGCGTGAATGAGTTTCTTGACAAAGCTGCAGAAGCTGACGGTTTTGTTTTCGGCAGCCCCGTACATTATGCAGCCATTTCCGGTGCCCTGTCATCGTTCATGGACAGGGCATTTTATGGCAAAGGACATCTTTTCAGATGCAAACCGGCAGCAGGAATTGTTTGCTGCCGTCGAGCCGGAGCGACTGCGGCATTTGACGAATTGAACAAATATTTCACCATTTCTTCCATGCCGGTAGTATCATCCAAATATTGGAACATGGTACATGGCACTACGCCTCAGGAGGCACTCAAGGACGAAGAGGGCATGCAGGTCATGCGTGAGCTTGGGCGCAATATGGCATGGCTGCTCAAATGTATCCGGGCCGGAAAGGAGGCAGGAATTTCTGAGCCTGAAAGGGAAACTCCAATCAAAACCAATTTCATAAGATAGACTATGACAGATAAAGAAATGCCGATACTGCTTTTGACCGGTTATCTGGGCAGTGGCAAGACTACACTGGTCAACCATATACTTACCAATGGTAAAGGAATCCGTTTTGCAGTGATTGTCAACGACATCGGAGAGGTCAACATAGATGCTGACCTCATTCAGAAAGGTGGCGTTGTGGACCAGAAAGATGACAGTCTGGTGGCTCTTCAGAACGGATGCATATGCTGTACTCTGAAAACGGATTTGATTCAGCAAATCGAGGACCTGATGGAAACTGGCAAATTCGACTATATCGTGATTGAAGCCAGCGGTATTTGTGAACCTGAGCCGATTGCACAGACCATAAGCAGCATTCCATATCTGGGACCGCAGTTCATTGTACATGGAATCCCGCAGTTGGACTGCATCACCACGGTTGTCGATGCTCTCCGAATGAGGGATGAATTTGACTGCGGAGACACTCTCAAGCTGGACAGTATCGATGAAGAGGATATCGAAAACCTTGTAATTCAGCAGATTGAATTCTGTGATATCGTGCTGTTGAACAAGGTTTCAGAAGTGAGTGCACAGGAGTTGGAAAGGGTGAAGAAGATTGTGAGGGAGTTAAATCCGGGAGCTGAAATCATTGAATGTGACTATACTGATATTGACATCAGTCTGTTGCTGGATACCGGAAAATTCAATTACAGGATGACCGAAGGTAATGCCGGATGGATCCGGGCAATGGAAAGCGACGCCACCATGCCTCAAGAACATGATCACGAAGATCAGGAGCATGAGCACCATCATCACCACCATCATCATGATGGAGGAGAGGTGGAGGAATACGGCATAAGTACGTTTGTTTATTATCGTCGTAAAGCTTTGGATATGAATAAGTTCGACTGGTTTGTGGCGAAGAGGCTGCCAAAATCCGTAATCAGGGTCAAGGGACTTTGCTGGTTCGACACTGAGCCTGACATGTCCTTCCTATTTGAGCAGGCCGGACGTCAGATACAACTCAAACAAGCCGGAATGTGGTATGCCTCAGCACCGGAGGAAGAACTTCGCAACATGTCTGTCAGCGACCCGTCAATCCTGAAGGACTGGGATCCGGTCTATGGAGACAGGATGCAGAAACTTGTTTTCATCGGCAGGAATATGGATAAGGAACAGATTGCCCGTGACCTCGACTCCTGCCTTGTCGATGTTGAAGAAAATTGAGGACTTATAAAGGGAGTGAACGTCTCGGTCGTCTATAACAGCTGCTGAGATCGTTTTGCATTTCAAAATTAAACAATATGGGTCATTTTGCATCTTATAAGAGAAACAAAATGGAATAATATGGGAATTTGCTATTCAAGAAAATCAATTCTGATTTTCCTTGCTTTGATATTGTGTCATGTATCAAACGCCCAACGTATTGTCTGCGATGAAACCTGCAAACTTGTCGATGCGCCACCAGCATCGGCAACTGTTCTTCCTGTCAGACCGGCGCAGACGAATTTGAAGAAGAGCCAATCAGATGATCCGGTGCCTTCTAAAACAGAGAATAATGGATATGCAGTGGTCAGTCCAGTCGGAAGCGTATCGGAAAAGTGCCTCCGCATCGGAGTCCTACCACGGACGGAGGATGAGTCTATCTGTTTCAATCATGATTCAAGTTGTTATTCTGATTCTCCTTGCGGAGGTTTATATATTGAAATCTCATCGACGGAATACGCCGTGGAGTCATAAAGGACCCGTGCAACCCGGTCTTCTCTGACAATTCGGTCATTTCCGGATTCAGGATCACTCGGATTTTACCCTTGCTGTTTCCTTGAGGAGAGGATATATAACGGTATGGCGAGCAATTGACAGGTAGCGGAT
>JALFNZ010000035.1 GCA_022774085.1 Bacteroidales bacterium | reverse complement strand
ATATTCAGAAGTTCGGCGAGTTCTTCGACTTTCTTGCGGCTGAGGCAGTAGATAATGCCGGATTTGCCCGGATGGTGTTTTATATATTTTATGATTTCCCTCTTAGGGTCGGATTTATCTCGTATTTCATACTGGAGGTTCGGACGGTTGAATGAAGATTTGAATACCGTCGCATCCGTTATTCCAAGGTTCTTTATGATGTCGCTCTGAACTTTTGGAGTGGCTGTGGCCGTCAGGGCGATTATAGGTGCCTGTCCTATTTCTTCGACTATTGTCCTGATTCTTCTGTATTCCGGTCTGAAATCATGGCCCCATTCCGATATGCAATGCGCTTCGTCAACGGCATAGAAAGAAATCTTTACCTCTTTAAGCATTGCTACGTTTTCCGCCTTGGTGAGTGATTCCGGAGCAACGTACAGCAGTTTGGTTGCACCTGACATCAGGTCATTCTTGACCTCATTTATCTGCGCCTTGCTCAGGGATGAATTCAGAAAATGTGCAATCCCGTCATTCCCGGAGGTAAATCCCCTGATGGCATCCACCTGATTTTTCATAAGCGCAATCAACGGGGAAATGACCACAGCCGTTCCTTCCATTACCAAAGCAGGGAGTTGGTAGCAAAGAGATTTGCCCCCTCCAGTAGGCATGAGGACAAACGCGTTTTTGCCGCTCACAAGGTGCTGTATCACCCTTTCCTGGTCTCCTTTGAAGGAGTCGAATCCGAAGAAATCCTTTAATTTGGCATGAAGTACGGATGAATCTATAGTCATATGACGGTTGTTTTAATAAAACAGACTCCTAATTTAGACAAATATTTAATCATGACAAAAATTTTTTAACAATTTGCCGGATGACTTTTGTCCTGAAAGATAACTAAACTGACTTTTTTTCGTATGTATCAAAAATTTGAATTATCTTTGCAGACTATATCGGCCCAATTGAAAGGCTGTGGAAATATTTGAAACTGAACATAAAAATTTAATAAAATGAAAGTAATCAAATTTTTGGCAACAGCTGCAGTTGCAGCAGCCCTCGCAGTGTCTTGTAACTCTGCATCAGAGAAAGTCAAAGTGGATGTTGAACTCCCTACATCAGCTGAAGTTGATTCTGTCAGCTACCTGATCGGTGTGAACTTCGGTTCATTCATCAAAGGCAACAACTTTGCTGCAGATATGAGCGAGCTCAATATGGCTCAGATTAAGAAAGGTATGGAAGACTTCCTCAAGGCAGAGGGAGATGCATATAGCCCTGATTTTGGCAAACAGTTCAAGATTGACCTCGACCGTATGGGTGAAATCCTCAACGGATACCTTTCAAAGAAGAAAAACTATGAGGCTGCAGTAAACCTTGCAAAGGAGAAAGCTTTCCTCGCAGAGAATGCAAAGAAAGAAAATGTTGACACTACTGCAAGCGGTCTTCAGTACACCATCATCGCTGAAGGTGCTGCTGAGAAGATTGCTCCTCAGGACACTGTATGGGTAAATTATAAAGGTACCCTTCTTGACGGAACAGTATTCGACCAGAACGATTCTACCAAATTCATCGCAAACCGCGTAATCAAAGGCTGGACAGAAGGTCTCGGTCTTCTCGGAGAAGGTGGAAAGGCAACTCTCTATATTCCTGCAAACCTTGCATACGGTGAAAGAGGAAACCGTGGCATCGCCCCTAACTCAACCCTCATCTTCGATGTAGAGGTCCTCAAAGTCGGCAAATTCCAGGAGTAATAACAACACTAATCCGAAACAGACATGGCTATGGAACTCGAGGGCAGGATTGCCCGTAAGCTCAATGTTCAGACTGGTACTTCGGCAAGAGGAGCATGGTCGAAACAGGAATTCATTCTTGAGTACCAGGAAGGCAATTTCCCAACCCAGGTATGCATGAATGTCTGGGGTGATGACAAAGTCAAGGACCTTGACAAATATCAGGTCGGAGACAGAGTCAAGGTTTCTTTCAATCTCAGCAGCCGTGAATACAACGGACGTTGGTACACTGATGTGAGGGCCTGGAGAAT
>JALFNZ010000031.1 GCA_022774085.1 Bacteroidales bacterium | reverse complement strand
TCCCTCCTCATATGAGTGGACCCCGCACCGCCATTTCCCGAGCGGCAATATATCTTTACGTAGTCTATGAAATTGCTGTCTGCCATACTATTATCGTTTAGCCTGCAAAGATAGTGAATCTTTTTCTATTTTTCTTTGCTGAGCCGTTCTTCCAGCTCTCGACTTTGCTTGACATGACAGAAGCGCAGTCTGCTGCGCTTGCTTTCGTCCGGGAAATCAGCCTTTTCCCGGACGAATGAGCATCAGACGCCCATGACGGCAGGAAATTTACAGTTCGACGTAGCGGTATTTGGATTCATTGCGAGGTTTAGCCTTGGGACTTTCATCTGGATAGCCGAATCCGATGCAGATAATCATCTCGTAGCCTTCGCTGAAACCGAGTTTCTGCTGAACGGTCTTTATTGCCTCGCAGGAAGGATCTTCTGGTGAAGCAATGAACCTGACAGGACTGCCAAGGCATACCGACCCCACGCCCATCGACCAGGCAGAAAGAATCATATTGCCTGCAAGCAGACCGCAGTCTATCGGGGAGAAATCATATTTCGTGTCATTGGCGATGAAAACCACGACAGGTGCCCCTCTGAAACAGTCCCTTGCCATTTTATTGCCGGGATTTGCCTGAGCCATCGCCTCCTTGATACTTTCGAGCAAGACTGGATTGTCAACTACGCGAATCTCCCAAGACTGTTTGTTCATTCCGTTTGGGGCATTGATTCCGGCCTGAAGTATCTGCTCAAGAGTATCCCTGCCGACAGTCACACTTTTATATTTCCTAATACTCCTGCGGCTCATGATTACTTCCCTGACTGTTTCTGAGATGGATTTCTGCTCCTGTGCAAAGCAAGCGCCTGCTATCATCAGGGATGCAATAAACAAAATAAAACGTTTCATACTCAAAGATTTCATGTTTAGTTTCAAATTCCTGAAATGTTTGTAATTCAATTTGCGAAGGTAACGAATCTTTGGATTATTTTTCTAAATTTGCCGTCCTGAAAACAATAAATCATGCAGATACTTTTGGCAAGTGCAAAAATCATGAGGGAAGGATGCCGGTGCAATGGCATTGCTGCAACCCGGCCACTGTTTGAGAAAGTGGCTGCCGGATTTGCCGCCGACCTTTCACGCATGACCTTAGACGAGGTCGCAGATGCATTTTCTTGCAGCATGAAGATTGCGCAGCTAAATCTTGAAAGATACAAGATTTTAGGCACGGAAGAAGCAGAGCTTACCCCTGCCATTTTTGCTTATTTCGGTCAGGCATATAAGCATCTGAAAGCAGACGAACTCTCCGCTGAGGACTTGGAATGGTCCTGCTCACATCTGTGGATTTCATCCTGCATGTATGGCCTGCTGCGTCCCTCGGACGTGATAAACCAATACCGCATGGACGGCAGTTTCGTCCTGCCATCAAGCTGCGGAGGAAAAGTGTCTGATTTCTGGAAAAGCAGACTTACAGACCTGCTGATTGAGAGCGTGCTTGCAGATGACGGAATCCTGATTTACCTCGATACGGATGAATACCGCGCTCTCTTTGACTGGAAACGCGTAATATCACGCGTCAGGGTAATTGAGCCAGTATTTCATGTATCCAAAGGAGATAAACTCACCACTCCTGCCGTCTGGGCAAAGACCTGCCGTGGAGCAATGACAAGATACATAATTGAAAACAGGATTACTGATACTGACGATATCAACTCATTCAATGTCAACGGCTTCCAATATGATTCATCCCTTTCAGTTCCTGACAGGCCGGTCTTTGTGAAACGATGAACTTGACAATATCATTAGTCAACCACTTTCCATTCCTCAATCCGTCTGTTGGCAGTTGAGAAACTCGCGCCGATCTTGAAAATCTTCAGGTCGATTCTGCCGTTCAGAGGTGACTGCCTTAATAAACCCCTCAGGGGAATAAACAGCAGGAATACCTAAGCATGAAGATTCAAGCATGTGACTGTCACGAGAAATGATTGCCTTGCATCCGTTCCCAGCGGCGCAGGCAATCTGAAGAGCATCCTCGAAATCATCGAGGTCAAATGTCTGGGCATTGCAATATTGCTGATAGTCCTGCGGAAGAATGGTAAACAGCCTTGAAATATCCGATGGTTTAAGACAAGGAGAATATTTCCCTATGACATAAAGCACATTTACGGCAGAAAGCATTGAGATACATAGATCAAACTGCGGACTCTGTCCAATCTGCACTATGGTCTTTGCACGGCCGTCGCACATTCTTCCGGTATAATAATCCAGAACAACATTTGTATCAAGGAATACTTTTACCGGTTCCATATTCTTGCAAGCCTTTCATCTTTATTCAAATCTTCCATCGACGGGCATGAAGCAATGCTGGCATATTTCTGCACAACATCGTCATATATTGATGGCAGGCTCACCTTCGGGAGAGCGATTGATTTGCTGATTTCCTCATCTACAACAAGTTCAAGGTACCTTTTCGCACTGATGCCAAGTTCGGCAGACCTCCTTCTGATTTTCCTGGTCAGACTCCTGTCCAGACTATATGCCGCCACAGAATCCTCCAAATGAAGCTCATCAGTATCAGTTGTATAACCATATACAAGTCCACTTACGTCTTCCACACCTGTTATCCGGACGCCAAGAGCCCTGGAAATATCCTCAAGCAATGCAATTGTGAAATTATGATTCCCGCTGAGCCATTTAGTCACCTCGGAAGGATTCTTGTGCATCAGAACAGCGAACTGCTTTTTGCCAAGTCCGCGTTCTTTCATCGCCGCCTCAATCTGTTCAGCTGCAATCTTTTGCCTTGATGTGTCTTCCAGTTTCATACTATCAAAAATTTTTACATTTATAAAAATTCTGTATTTATCGGATTCTACTTGATGTCCAGTCCGAGATCCTGGACAAGGTTCTTGACTTGTTCATTATTGGAAATCAGCTCCTTGGCCTGCTCCCCCGGCATGTAAGCCTGTCTGGGCGCCTGAGGGTCGTCCGGAGCCAGGGACACCCTGAGGAAAAGCCTTACGCAGAGGGCCAGCTTTCTGAAACGTCCTTCCAGATCGTGAAGGAGCTTTGATTCCACCCAGTCTTTCTGAGCCTGGTTCATCACCCTGAAGGTGATTGTCTTTCCATCCTCTTTTTCTTCTATCTCAAGTTCAGCGCTTTTAAGCATGCTGAAAAGACGAGGTTTGTCGGAATAGGTATCCGCAAGTCTCTGCCAGAGCATCCGTATTTCGTCATCTGAAGGGATGGCGTCCGTGGCATTTCCTTCTGCCGGTTTTGATTCTGCA
>JALFNZ010000014.1 GCA_022774085.1 Bacteroidales bacterium | reverse complement strand
TCCTTCAACTGAGGTCAACCTCCTCGATGCAGCTGAGGGTGAGAACTACGAGTGGACTGACATGTATGCAGGTTTCGCAGCTGATGCCCGTGAGGAAGGATTCGAGGACATCGCTTTCCTCTTTGAGAAAGTCGCTGCCATTGAGAAAATGCATGAGGAGCGTTATCGCAAGCTCCTTGCAAATGTTCAGGGAGGAATTGTTTTCTCACGCGACGAGGATATGATCTGGGAGTGCTCAAACTGCGGTCATATCGTTATCGGAAAGCAGGCTCCTGAGATGTGCCCTGTCTGCAAGCATCCGAAGAGCTATTTCAAGATTCATGCGACTAACTATTAACAGATAGTGCGCGATACCAAATAAAATGAGGCTGCCCTCTGGCAGCCTCATTTTATTATATGGAAGCTTGTTATTTCTTCAATACCCCTACAAGATTCATTATAATGTATGTCAGGAAGATCAGAATGATGGCGAACGACCAGTTCTGTTTCAGGATAACAGTCATGATGATTTCAACCAGTGCGCATGCGGCAAACACCAGTCTTTCAGTACCTATCTTGACTTTCCCGTCTGCACCTTTCTTGAATTTCATTGAAAACATAGGTATTTCACAGACCAGCAAAGCAGACAGGATGACGGAAAGTACAGGTATGCTCCATTTTGTTGCTGCCCATGCTGCCAATGTACTCTCCGGACATTTTGTTACATAGTATGCCAGGGAACCGCAAAGCATTGCACACGAAGGAGTTGCCAGCCCTATGAAACTCTCGGTCTGTCTCTCGTCCACATTGAATTTTGCAAGGCGCAATGCAGAAAACACGGCAATTATCAGTGGTATGTAGCAGAGCCAGCATGCAGGGCAAGATTCGCTGGTGCATGAACCACCCTGTCCTTTCATAAGACAGAACATCATGACTGCAGGCAGGACTCCGAAACTGACCATGTCAGACAGGGAATCGAGTTCTTTCCCGATGTCTGAATAAGCTTTCAGCATTCTGGCTGAAAAACCGTCAAAAAAGTCACATACAGCAGCTCCTAACATAAGGCAGAAGGCCAGGTCCATCCTGCCGTTGAAAGTACTGATCACACCCAGAACGCCGCAGAGCAAGTTCATGGATGTGATCGTATTGGGTATATATTTGACAATACTCATGTCAACAATAATCTTTTGGGTTGATTATTTGATGCCGAGTTTCTTTTTGATGTCTTTTGGAAGAGCGTCCTTGTGGACAACTATGTTCAATGTCTTGTATCTGACAAAAGCATCAGAAGCATACCAGATGCCTTTATATTCGCCACTCTCGCCCCATGAGTTCTTGACCATGAAGTATTTGGTGCCGTTCTGATCCTGAGCAAGACCGTAGATATGCATTCCGTGGTCATCTGTAGTGGTCTTTCTGTCATAACCCTCCTGACGCATCTGCTGTGTGACGCTTACTTCCTCAGGAAGCTCAGCTGCTTCAGCTGCCTTTTCCTCGTTGCTCTTGCCAACCCAGCGCTCCTGGTCGGAACCACCGGCAGCAGTCTTTTCCTGCAGTGCCACTGCAATGCCGTTCCTTGTGAATCCCTTTTCGCTCACATCCGATCCCCATGCGATTGTATATCCTTTTTCGATGGCGTTGTACATAACTTCCATAAGTTCATCAACAGGGAGGTTCCATGCACTGTCCCATCTCCAGTTGTCACATACTTCGATAACGAATGGTTCGTAGAACGGATGGTGTGTGAAAGACGTAAGGTTCACATAGTCATCAGGATTGATTCCGAGGTAATCTCTGTATGATTCAGGGGTGTATTCTGTTCCTGCAACAGTGAACGTCTCAGGATATTCTCCGAGGTATGCCTCGATGATGCCGTCCATACCTTTCACCCATGCTGTTGTGAGGGTCTTGTTAGGGTTGCTCTTTATTGCATCCACATAGCCTTTGAGAGCTTCATCCATCTCGAAATGTTCAGGTTTGTCGCTTCCGTAGCACAAACCTGGCATAGCATCCTGAGGAACGATGCCATAGTCCCCGATGACATGAAGGACATCTCCGAAAGAACTACCTGCAGCAAAATTGAGATGACCGTCAAGCCTTATGTATTTGATACCTCTGTCGTGGTAAGATTTTCCTACTACGAACATCTCTGAAAGATCGACTTCCTGACCTTTGGTCCTCAAGATTTCAGATTCGATGAATGAGAGGGCTGAAAAGCACCAGCAAGTACCTGAACGGTACTGGTTCTTGACAGATGTGATGGGATTTTCCTTGATTGTGGTGAACTGATAGTCAGGGCTTGCCGGCTTTGCCGGTGAATTCTGGGCAACTGCCGACATCGTGAACGAAAGAGCGGCTGCCAAAAGGATGAATTTGATTTTCATGCTATTATGATTTAATTAGTTTCAATCAATACTGTCGTTTTCACGGCTACTGCATAATGCAATATTTCACAAAGTTAGCAAAAAAAATATAAAGATTGTATCTTTGTCCTCCTCAGATACTTTATATACGTGAATTTTTAAGGATAATGGGAAGAATTATCAACATTTTATATATCCACGGAATGGGCGGTGGGGGAGACAGTCGCATTCCTTCCATATTGAAGCAGCATATCAACAATGCCATACCACCTGAATATGGCGTTTATGTCAATGTTACAGTGCGCACATATAGTTTTGACCCAGAGCAAGGCGCAAGGCAGATTGCCCTATGGATGGAAGAACTTAAACCTTCCATGGTCGTAGGGGAGTCCTTGGGAGCACTTCAGACCATCAGGATTCAAGGAATACCGCACATTCTGGTCTCTCCGTCACTGAATGCCCCTCTTTATCTTGGAAATCTTGCCTTTCTGGCGCTTATCCCGGGAATAACATTATTGCTGGACAAGATTTACAAACCGAAAGAAGGCGACAGGCAAAGGCTGCATTTTTCTTTCAGGATATTGAGGAAATACAGAGAGCATCGAAAAATTGCTCTCAAGAATTCTCCTGCAATGGGAGGACAGGATTTATTCCATGCATTCTTCGGAATCCATGACCATTACAGGAAGTCAGGTATTGTGTGTCTGAAAACATGGAAAAAGTATTTCGGAAACACATTCGAGATTTACGACGGTACTCATTTCATGGAGGAAGAATACATACATTCCCTGTTGATTCCAAAGATATTGAATACTCTGGAAATAAACAGGGAATGAATAAAATTTCGACTTAACTGACTTAATATCAGATAGTACGTCCAGGATAAGCCTTCAGACCGGCTTCTAGTATGTCAAGGGCCTTGACCATTTCAGGAACCTCAAGCACATAAGAGATACGTGCATGGTTCAGACCTTTTCCCGGAGTCTTGTAGAATGAAGCGGCAGGAGTGATCATTGTGGTCTCATTGTTTACCCTGAACTCTTCAAGCATCCACTTTGCGAAGCTTTCTGTATTGTCAACAGGCAGCTCGGCGATAGTGTAGAATGCGCCGTTAGGCATAGGGGTGAACACTCCCTCGATCTGGTTGAGCCTTGTAATCATGAAATCCCTTCTCCTGATGTACTCCTCACGGACTGCATCGAAATACTCCTGAGGGGTGTCGAGGGCTCCTATTGCAGCTATCTGGCCTATTACAGGAGGGCAGAGACGTGCCTGCGCAAATTTGAGGGCAGCTGCCATGAACTCCTTATTATGTGAAACAAGACATCCGACACGTGCACCGCAGAGATTGTAACGTTTTGATACAGAGTCAACAAGAATGACATTCTGATCCAAGTCAGGAATGTTCATTGCACTGAAGTGAGGCTCGTCTGTATAGCAGAATTCACGGTAAACCTCGTCAGAGATGAGGAAGAGGTCATGTTTGCGTGCCACTTCTCCAAGTGCAAGCATATTCTCCTTGCTATAAAGAGTACCGCATGGGTTTCCTGGGTTGCAGACGAGGATTGCCCTTGTCCTGTCTGTAATTGCTTTTTCGAATTCTTCGATAGGAGGGACCTGGAAACCTTTACGGATGTCGGTAGGAATGGCTTTCAGAGTAATCCCGTTCATGAATGCGAAAGTGTTGTAATTGGTGTAGAAAGGCTCGAGCACAATGACCTCGTCACCAGGATTACATGTAATTTCGAGTGAAAGGTTCACTCCTTCACTTCCTGCAACGGTGACCAGAAGCTCAGGTACTTCGATATCGATACCGATTTTCTTGTAATACTTGTTTACCAGACCTTCCCTAAGTTCGATCAGACCGGCAGAATTGGAGTATGACACATGCTTGAGGCCGTTGTTCCTGATGGCATCAAGTGCACAGTCCGGGGATTTGATATCAGGCTGTCCGATGTTGAGGTGATAAACTTTCACGCCTTGCTTCTTGGCTGCATCAGCCAGAGGTACCAGCTTTCTGATTGCGGATGCTGGCATCTGAACCGCTTTCGTAGAGATATTTGCCATATGTTGAAGTTTTATATGTTTCAGTTATATTGAGTTTTTGCGGCACAATCCGTACCCATTGTCAAAAACCTTGCAAAGATAAATATATTTTTACTAGAAACTATTGCTGATTTTATTATCTT
Organism: Bacteroidales bacterium; assembly: GCA_022774085.1. GTDB lineage: Bacteria > Bacteroidota > Bacteroidia > Bacteroidales > UBA932 > Cryptobacteroides. Next base: position 39,184 of record JALFNZ010000014.1, on the reverse strand, counting down.
TGCGCCCGACTTAACAAAAAACTTATTTATTTATGGCAACATTTAGACAAAGGGCTTTGAATGAGGCTGCCGCTCATCAAACCGGACGATTTTTCGTCGAAGAAGGACCTGTATCCAAGTATTTCGGTCAGAATGTTTTTGATCTGGACAAAATGAGGGTTTACATGTCCCAGCAGGCTTATGAAGCTGTTCTTGCGTCTGTAAAGTACGGTATCAAGCTCGACAGGGCTTATTCCAACGAGATTGCTTCAGGCATGAAGGCATGGGCAATCGAGATGGGTGCAACTCACTACACCCACCTTTTCCAGCCGCTTACCGATGCAACAGCTGAGAAACATGAGGCTTTCATAGCCGTAAAGGATGGAAAAGCTTTCGAGAAATTCAACGGCAGTGCTCTTGTTCAGCAGGAACCGGATGCTTCCAGCTTCCCCAACGGAGGTCTCCGCAACACCTTTGAGGCAAGAGGATATTCCGCTTGGGATCCTTCATCGCCTGTTTTCATCATGGACGGAACATTGTGTATTCCGTCAGTTTTCGTTTCCTATACAGGAGAGGCACTGGATACGAAGGTGCCTAATCTGAAATCTCTTCAAGCTTTGAGCAATGCCGCTACTTCAGTGGCCAATCTCTTTGACCCGAATGTGAAGGCCGTAAGTGTAAATCTTGGTCTCGAACAGGAGTATTTCCTGGTAGATGAGGCACTTTACAATGCAAGGCCTGACCTTGTTCTTGGAGGCAGAACTGTAATTGGTCATACTTCTGCCAAGGATCAGCAGCTCGAAGACCACTATTTCGGTGCAATCCCTTCAAGGGTGAACAATTTCATGAAGGATTTCGAAACAGAAGCATACAAGCTCGGTATCCTTCTTCAGACACGTCACAATGAGGTGGCTCCTAACCAGTTTGAGTGTGCCCCTGTATTCTGTGAGGCTATCAAGGCAGTTGACCAGAATATGATGCTGATGATTCTCATGCAGAAAGTCGCTGAAAAACACCATCTTAAAGTAATCTTCCATGAGAAGCCTTTTGACGGTGTCAATGGTTCCGGAAAACATTGCAACTGGTCCATGATGACCGATACTGGCGTCAATCTCCTTTCCCCGGGAAAAACTCCGGACAAGAACCTCCAGTTCCTTTCATTCTATGCATCTGTAGTCAAGGCAGTATATAAACATCACTACCTCCTGATGACATCTGTTGCCACATTGAGCAACTCATACAGACTCGGTGGAAATGAAGCTCCACCTGCAGTGATGTCAATTTTCTCTGGTTCCACTCTTTACAAAGTGTTCCAGACTATCCTCGGAATGAACATGATGACTGAATCAGAAGCGAAGAAGGAGTCCATTGAGATTGCACGCTCGATTCCGGAAATTTTCCCTGACAACACTGACCGCAACAGGACTTCTCCTTTTGCGTTCACAGGAAACCGCTTCGAGTTCCGTGCAGTAGGCTCATCGCAGAACGTTGCTTCTGCCGTATATGTTGTAAACACCGCAGTAGCTGAAGCCCTTCTTGAGTTCCGTTCTGAGGTGGATATCCAGGAAGCCGCAGGCATCGACCGTTCGACTGCTGTCATGAACACTGTCCGCAAGTTCATCAGCGAGTCCAAGGATATCATGTTCGAAGGCAACGGTTATAGCAAGGAGTGGGAAGACGAGTCTGCAAGACGTGGTCTGAGGGCTGTCAGGAATGTTCCTGAAGCATACGAGGTTTATCATGAGCAGCAGACAGTTGACCTCTTCAGGAATATGGGCGTACTTGCTCCTAACGAGGTGGAAGCGAGATTTGAGATTCTCAACGAGACCTATGTCAAGAAGCTCCAGATCGAAGCCCGTGTCATCGGTGACATCTGTCTGAACCATGTGATACCGGCAGCAGTCAAGTACCAGAATCTTCTCATCGAGAATGTAAAGGGTATGAAGGTAGTGTTCGGTGAGTCATATCTGGAAGTATGCCAGAGCGAACTCAAGACTCTCCAGAAAATTTCCAAATATATCAATGATATTTCCAATGATGTGGAGGCTCTTGTTGAATCCCGCAAGAAAGCCAACAGGATTGAGGACATAGCTCAGAGAGCAAAAGTTTACTCTCACGAAGTCAAGGATATGATGGACAAGGTAAGGTACAGTGCAGATCATCTCGAAATGATTGTGGATGACGAAATGTGGCCTATGCCTAAGTATAGAGAGCTTCTGTTCATCTGATTTTGAAAAATATGTATTTGGAAAGCATAACACCAGAAGAAATAGAAAAGCTCGAGTTTGCCTCGTTCCCAGGCAGAATTGAAGTAATTGACAGCGTCGGCTCTGAATTCAACAGAGCCGTCGCTTATCTTCGTTCTCAGAAGGTGATAGGATTCGATACTGAAACCCGCCCTTGCTTTTCTCCTAACCAGCCAAGATACGGCGTTGCTCTTCTGCAGCTTTCCGGACCTGAGAAGGCATTTCTTTTCAGGATTAATTCTTTGGGTATGCACAAGCGTTTGTGCAGCATACTTGCATCTGAAAAAATACTTAAGGTGGGTGCCGCTATCCATGATGATATCAGGGGATTACAGAAATACCGCCATTTCGTTCCTTCCGGTTTTGTGGATTTACAGAAAATCGTTCACGAATGGGGCATCAGAGACAAAAGCGTCAAGAAAATGTCTGCAATCATTCTTGGATTCCGCATTTCAAAAACTCAGCAGCTGTCCAACTGGGAGGCTGAAACATTATCCGAAAGCCAGTGCAAATACGCAGCTACTGACGCATGGGTTTGCCGGCAGATGTATCTTAAACTTATGCGTTCGGATAAACATCCGCTCGAACTATTATAAACAAGACGTTTTGCGCATGCGCGAAACTTGAGAAAAAGACAGGTTATGATCAAAGCAATTTTGAAGAAAGGCAGGGAAGAGTCACTGTTCCGTTTTCATCCTTGGGTGTTCTCCGGAGCTATCGCTCAGGTTGCAGGAAATCCTGCTGAAGGTGATATCGTTGCGATTCATGCTTCAGATGGTTCTTTCCTTGCGTACGGACATTGGCAGATTGGATCGATTGCAGTGCGTATCTTAAGTTTCGATGACAGTGCCTTGCGTCCTGATTTCTGGGAGGTTTCACTTGCCAGGGCATTGAAGGTGAGGGCAGCAGCCGGACTTGCCTGTCAGAGCCTGGATGGAGACAGAGTGACGAATTGCTACCGTCTGGTTCACGGTGAGGGAGACAATCTCCCGGGACTCATCATTGATTATTATGATGGTGTTTGTGTCCTTCAGGCACATTCTGTAGGAATGTTCAGGGCAAAAAAGCAGATTTGTGAGGCTTTGAAGATTGTGTATGGTGATAGCCTGAAGGCTGTATATGACAAGAGCTCCGGTACTGCTCCGTTCAAGGCAGGTCTGGAACTAATTGACGGTTATATGTACCGGAAGGAAGGATTTACTGCCAACGAAGCCGTAGTCCTGGAAAACGGACACAAGTTCTATGTGAACTGGACTGAGGGACAGAAAACAGGATTTTTCCTTGACCAGAGGGATAACAGGGATCTTGTCGGCAGCATGGCCAAGGGACGCAATGTATTGAATCTCTTCTGCTATACTGGTGGATTCTCAATCTATGCTTTAAGTCAGGGTGCCCTTCATGTTGATTCAGTTGACAGCTCTTCAAGGGCGATGGCAATGGTTGACAGAAACGTTGCCCTGAATAGTTTTGATCCGTCAAGACATACCAGCCTTTGCTGTGATGCGATAGACTATCTTAAAGGATGTCCTGAAGGAAAATATGATATGATCATAGTTGACCCTCCTGCATTCGCAAAGCATCGCGGGGTATTGAAGAATGCCCTCCGTGCTTACCAGAGGCTGAATGCAGCTGCCATTTCGAAGGTTGCACCGGGAGGACTGGTCTTCACATACAGTTGCTCGCAGGTGGTCGATAAGGAGGCATTTGCGCTCGCCGTATTTTCGGCTGCTGCCCAGACGGGACGAAGTGTCCGCATCCTTGACCGTCTCAACCAGCCTGCAGACCATTCTGTAAATATCTACCACCCGGAAGGGGAATATCTCAAAGGCCTTCTCCTTTATGTGGAATAGAAGCCATCAGACGATAAAGTCATTCAGCATTTTATATACCAGATGTACCGGAAGGCCCATGATAGTAAAGAATGAGCCTTTGATCCAGTCTATGCCGATGTATCCTATCCATTCTTGGATTCCATAAGCTCCTGCTTTGTCAAAAGGCTTGCAATTGTCTATATACCAATGGATTTCTTCCTGATTCAACTCCTTGAAATGGACAAATGCTGTGTCACTTTCAGTGATTTCGTGCTCTTTATCCCTTATGGTCACAGCGGTAATGACCTTATGTTCCTTTCCCGAAAGCATGGTAAGCATTTTCACAGCCTCTTCTCTGGAGTGAGGCTTTCCCATGACATTTCCTTCACAAAGAACTAGGGTATCGGATGTAATAAGAATCTCATTGTCTGCCAGATTCCTGTGAAATCCGTGGGATTTGCCGAGTGACATTAGTTCCGGAATCTTGTCAACCGGTGTGTCCGGGCTGAACTTCTCCTCGAATTCATTGCCCGTATCTACTTCAAAATCAATGTTCAGACCCTTGAGCAGTTCCTTTCTTCTGGGTGAATTGCTTCCCAGAATGATGTGTTTGTCTTTCAAATCCATGATTACAGGATTGCCTTTACTAATTTGAACAACTTGTATGGCATATATCTGAACGGAAGATCGATCCAGGTACCGGTTGAAATGACCGAACGCTGGTGACTGAAAGCCAGAAGGCTGTCTTTACCGTGATAATGTCCTGTACCTGAATTGCCGACACCTCCGAACGGAATATTTTCGTTGGCAATGTGCATGATGACATCATTGATGCATCCTCCTCCTGATGAGGTCCTTCTTATTGCTTTCCAACCATCCTTTTCTTTTCCAAAATAATAGAATGCAAGTGGTTTTTCCCTTGAGGTGACATAGTCTGTTACCTTGTCAAGGAAACATTTGCCGCAATCATCCAATGTTACGACCGGAAATACCGGTCCGAAGATTTCCTCAGTCATTACAGGGGAGTCTGCTCCCGGAGCATCGATCAAAGTCGGCTCAATGAATCTTTCTGAAGCATCGGTATGTCCTCCGAATAAAATATTGGCACCTTCAATATATGATGATACTCTCCTGAAGGCAGCTTCATTAACCATCCTGACATAGTGACGTGACTGCTGCACATCGTTGCCATGGAGATTGTGAATTTCTTTGCCGAATGCTTTTACGAATTCATCTTTTACATCTTTGTGAATCAGAATGTAATCCGGAGCTATGCAGGTCTGGCCGCTATTGAGGGTCTTGCCCCAGGCAATCCTTCTGGCTGCAAGCCTGATGTCGGCGCTTTTGTCAATGATGCACGGACTTTTGCCTCCGAGTTCAAGGATGACAGGGGTGAGATGACGAGCAGCGGCACTCATGACTTTCTTGCCAAGGGACGGGCTTCCTGTGAAGAAGATAAGGTCCCATCTGAGGTCCAGCAATGCCTGATTTACATCCCTGTTGCCCTGGACCACAGCGACATACCTTTCGTCAAATGTCTCCTGAATCATCTGTTCAATCACTTTGGATACATGCGGAACGTAAGGAGAAGGTTTGAGAACAACGGTACATCCGGCAGCAATGGCGCCCACGAGCGGATTGAGCAGAAGCTGTACAGGATAGTTCCATGGAGCTATGACCATGGTGTTGCCGAGAGGCTCTGTTACAACAAAAGATCTGGACGGGAAGAGTTTCAGGGGTGTGAATTTCCTCTTTCTGCGAGTCCATTTCTCGATGTGGTCAATATGGTTCTGGATCTCACCTTCCACGATGCTGATTTCTGTTATGAAAGCTTCCTCGTATGATTTATGAAGGTCGGTCCACAATGCTTCACAAATCTTTTTCTCCCATCTATGCATTGCATGGCGGAATTTGAACAGCATTGTCTTACGGAACTTTATGTCAAGGGTTGCCCCGCTGCGGAAATATTCCTGCTGGGCAACCCTGATGCTGTTTATCCTGTCTGTTGTTGTATTCTCTATTTTCATTTTTACGATACTTTTTTTATCTCTTCCTTCACCGGAGCTTTCTTCCTTCCCGTGAAGTTGTCCATGGTGTGATATATTCCGAACCACTCGCCGAAAATGATATCGAAGAGCCTGGTCGGAAGTATTCCCTGCCAGAATCTGATGAAATGGAATCCGAAAGGTATTCCAGCAAATACGGTGTTCTTCCTGATTGCCTTCATCACTTTCTTTGCAACATATTCAGGTTCAAGGATAGGGAACACCTTGGACTTCACGCCATCGAACATTCCGGTATTAATATAATACGGTGCGACGGTGGTTACATGTACATTGCTTTTGTTGCTCTGAAGCTCGATTCTCATTGATTCAGACCATCCGATAGCACCCCATTTGCTTGCTCCATAAACGCTCATCCTCGGGTTTCCCAACATTCCGCCCGCTGATGTGATATTGCAGATATGTCCTCTGTTCCTGCGGAGCATGTCCGGAAGGAAAGCCCTTGCTACCAACATCGGTGCAATGGTATTTATGTAGATGGTGCGGGTAATCTCATCTGGCGTCTGCTTGTCAAAAGTCTTGTTGCTGGTCACTATTCCGGCATTGTTGATGACTATATCAATGGCTTCGCATTCTGCAATGGTCTTGGCATAAGCATCCATCACAGCGTCGTTGTCTGATACATCGACAACAAATCCTGCTACCTTGCCAAGCTTTCCAAGTTCAGCTATGGCAACTTTTATGCTTGCTGGGTTTATGTCCCAGATGACAAGGCATGCAGCACCTTTCTCCAATGCTATCCTGCCCATGATTTTGCCGATTCCGGAAGCTCCTCCGGTGATAAGTACATTGCTGTTTTCGAGTTTCATATCCGTGTATTTTTATGTCAACGTTTCTAACTGGCGGCAAAAATACATCAATAATGAAACAATCATCCAAAGGCTTGTCCCAATGTTGTAAAATGAGCAGATTAGTTGTAAAGTACGCAGATTTGTGGTGAAAAATCCTCCATGTTACCAGGAAAAATCTCCTAGAATTGAAGAAAAAATGTTAAAACTTTGCCTTATAGTGTTGAATATCAAGCTTCCACGTGCCCTGGTATCTCATGACTGCTTCAATCATGCTCCTGGCGAATCCTCTACCTCCCGGTTTGTCGGAAACAATGTCTGCAATTTCCTTCACTTCATCCACCGCATCGCTCGGGCATACTCCGCAACCGCAGCAGACCATTACAGGAATGTCAGGGACATCGTCACCGAAATACATCACATTCTCGGGTGCAAGGTTGTATCTGAAGCAGAAGTCTTCGAAATCCTCCATCTTGTCTCGTGAGCCGAGATACACGTCTTCGGGAGTGACACCGCAAGTGATGAACCTTTTGCGGATGCTCTCGGAACGTCCTCCTGTGATGATGCCGATCTTGTACCCATGCATGGAAGCCATTCTCAATCCGAACCCGTCCTTGGAATCGAAGGTGCGGAAAAGTTCTCCGTCAAGATTGGCCAGAATCCCTCCGTCAGTCAGGACTCCGTCAACATCGAATGCGAATGCTTTGATTTTCTTGAATCGTTCTTCCATAACTTATGATTTTTTGCCTGAGCCGAATCCTCCCATCGGGAAGGTTGCCTTTGGTTCTCCTCCCAGAGAAATGGGACCGTTCTGGCTTTCATATTTATTGATATTATCCTGAAGGGCAAGATAAAGCCTTTTGGCATGTTCCGGGGTCATTATGATTCTGTTGCCAACTTCCGGTTTAGGAAGACCAGGGAGCATGGTCGCGAAGTCTATGATGAACTCGCTGTTGGAGTGGGTGATGATTGCAAGATTGGAATATGAGCCTCTCGCCACTTCCTGTTTCAGATCGATGCTGAATTCTTTTTCGTTTGCCATAGAATACAATACTTTTTAGGTCAATGTTTATACGTGTCCTTGTGGTTAACACGTCATGGACGTGCAAATATACAAAAACTTTTAGTATCTTTGCACGTTATTGCGCTCCAGAAGGAGCAATGTTGTGAACAATAGTAAAAACAGAAATATATGGAACTTCCAGCAAAGTATGATCCGGCCCTCACAGAGGACAAATGGTATGCCTATTGGCTTGAACACAAATTCTTTCATTCTGAACCGGATGAGAGGGAACCTTATACAATCGTAATCCCGCCACCTAACGTGACCGGAATCCTGCACATGGGACATGTACTGAATAATACCCTCAATGATGTGCTCATCCGTAAGGCAAGGATGGACGGCAAGAATGCATGCTGGGTGCCCGGAACAGACCATGCTTCCATTGCAACTGAGAGCAAGGTCGTAGCCAAACTCAAGGCTGAGGGTATCAGCAAGGAGGATATTACCCGTGAGGAGTTCCTCAAGCACGCATGGGAATGGAAGGAGAAACACGGAGGCATCATTCTCAACCAGCTCCGCAAACTCGGTGCATCGTGTGACTGGGACAGGACCAAATTCACCATGGATCCGGACCTGAGTGATGCCGTAATAAACACATTCGTATATTTCTACAACAAAGGCTATATATATAGAGGTGTACGCATGGTCAACTGGGACCCTGTAGGTCTCACCGCAGTCAGTGACGAGGAGGTTATCCACAGGGATACCGTCAGCAAATTCTATCATCTGAGGTATTTCATTTCAGACGGCAACGGCAAGCCTTCCGACAAGTACATCATAATTGCCACTACCCGTCCTGAGACAATCATGGCCGATGCAGCTATCTGTATCAATCCAGCAGATGAAAGATATCACTGGCTCAAAGGTAAGAAGGTGCTTATACCTCTGATCAATAAGGAGATACCTATTATTGAGGATGATTATGTGACCATGGATTTCGGAACAGGATGCCTCAAGGTTACTCCTGCTCATGATGTAAATGACTATGAAATCGGAATCAGGCACAACCTGCCGGTCCTGGACATCATAGACGACCATGGAAGACTGAACGAGAAGGCACAGATTCTTGTCGGCGAGGACCGTTTCGAGGCAAGGAAGAAGATAGAAGGAATGCTTCGTGAGGCAGGAAACCTTGAGAAGACAGAAGATTACACCTCTCCTGTAGGTTATTCCGAGAGAACCAATGCCGTCATTGAGCCAAGGCTGTCGATGCAGTGGTTCCTCAAGATGGATGCACTTGCAAAAGATGCACTCGAGTCTGTGGAGAGCGGCAATGTGAAACTCATTCCTGACAAGTACCGCAATACATACCGTCACTGGATGGAAAATGTACGTGACTGGTGTATCAGCCGCCAGCTCTGGTGGGGACAGCGTATCCCGGCCTATTACCTTCCTGACGGAAAGGTTGTCGTTGCCGAGACCGCAGAGAAGGCTCTCCAGATGGCACAGGAGATTAATCCGGCCGTTACATCTACTGACCTGAGGCAGGATGAGGATGTACTTGATACATGGTTCTCGTCATGGCTATGGCCTATTTCCGTTTTCGATACCAACAAGGCAGGACATCCTGAAGCTGAGCCGAACAAGGACCTTGCTTACTATTATCCTACTAATGACCTGGTTACAGGTCCGGATATCCTTTTCTTCTGGGTTGCAAGGATGATTATGGCAGGAAATGAATTCATGAACGATGTTCCTTTCCACAATGTATATCTTACCGGTATCGTCCGTGACAAGCTCGGAAGGAAGATGTCCAAGACTCTGGGCAATTCTCCAGATCCGCTCGTTCTCATCGAAAAATATGGTGCGGATGCTGTTCGTCTGGGAATGCTTCTTTGCAGCTCTGCCGGAAACGACATCCTCTATGATGAGTCACAGATAGAGCAGGGAAGAAACTTCAACAACAAGGTATGGAATGCCTTCCGCCTCGTTACCGGATGGAAGGTTGACGAATCTGCTGTACAGCCTGAGGCTTCAGCTGTGGCTGTAAAATGGTTCGATGCGCGTCTGAGCCAGGTTATTGAGACTGTCGAAGACCATTTCTCGAAGTTCCGTATTTCGGATGCCCTCATGGCAATTTACAAACTGTTCTGGGATGAGTTCTGTGCATGGTACCTGGAGGTTGTCAAGCCGGCCTATGGTTGTGGAATCGACAAGGCCACCTATGAGGCAACTGTAGGTTTCTTCGATTCTCTTCTAAAGATGATTCATCCGATTATGCCTTTCATCACAGAGGAACTCTGGCAGAATATGGCTGAACGCAAAGACGGTGAAACCATCATGAATCAGCGTTATCCGCAGGCAAAAGAATACGATTCTGTCCTTATCGAGAATTTCTCCATGGCATGTGATGCTGTTGCCGGCGTAAGAAATGTTCGCCAGCAGAAGAATGTATCTCCAAAGGAGAAACTTTCACTCCTTATTAAGGGTGAGTTCCCTTCAGAGGTGCTTCCTGTCATATTGAAACTTGCTAATGTTGATATAGCAGAAGCAGAAGGTGACATGTCGGCGGCACAGCGCTTCATGGTCAGGACAGTGGAAATGTTCGTTCCTCTGACAGGTCTTGTGAACGTTGAAGAAGAGATTGCGAAACTTGAAGCAGAGCTTGCATATCAGACAAAATTCCTTGAAAGCGTACGCAAAAAGCTCTCGAATGAGCGCTTCGTGGCAAATGCACCGGAGGCTGTAGTCGCTGTTGAGAGGAAAAAAGAGTCTGATTCACTCTCAAAGATAGAAAGTATCAATGCATCACTTAAAGCATTGAAAAATAACTGATAAAACAAGATAGTTCTGAATAATAACAATTTTGTTATATGTTTATTTCGGAGTTGGAGTTGGATGTGAGATACTATGAAACCGACCAAATGGGCATAGTACATCACTCCAATTATATAAGGTATTTCGAATGCGGCCGTTCCGATATGATGGAGAAGGCTGGCTTGCCAATTCATAAGATTGAAGAGGCCGGTGTTGTGCTTCCCGTAGTGGGAGTCGAGTGCCGTTACCGCCAGTCTGCAAAGATGGGAGATCGCTTGAGGATTGTTTCCATTATTGACAAAGTGCCTTTGGCAAAGTTGATTGTCAGAAGCGAGATTTTCAATGCATCCACCGGAGTGTTGCTGTGTGAAGGAAAGGTGACCCTGGGTTTCCTTGACGCCAGGTCAAGACGCCCGGTACGCTGCCCAGAGTCGCTTGTACAAGTAATTGAAAAAGGAATTTGATAATGAAAATGCTGATGGTACCACTTATCTTCAATCTGGGAATTTGGGAGATTTTAATCATTGCCCTTGTCATTCTTCTTCTGCTGGGTGGAAAGAAACTGCCTGAACTGATGAAAGGTGTAGGTGAAGGAATCAGAAACTTCAAATCCGGCCTTAAGGACGGAAGTGATGCAAAGGATTCCTCTAAAGGTTCAGACAAGGAGGCTAAATGATATCAATCAACAATCTGACTGTAGCCTATGGCGGCTTCACTCTGCTGAACGACATTAATTTTCACATCAGTGAGACAGACAAGATAGGCCTTGTCGGAAAGAACGGTGCCGGTAAGTCCACTATACTCAAACTTATTTGTGGACTTCAGACTCCAACTTCCGGCAAGGTTGCCGTACCATCTGGTGTGAAAATCGGATATCTTCCTCAGATAATGGAGCATCACCGGGGAAAGTCTGTCATAGATGAAACTATGACTGCTTTTGCAGAGATGTTCCAGATGGAGGCCGAGTTGGAAGTCATCACTGCGCAATTGGCTGAACGTCAGGACTATGAAAGCAAGGAGTATCATGACCTTATCGTAAGGCTGAATGATGTGAATGATGCTTTGGCCATCACTCGTTCAGACAATCCACGTGTTCAGGCAGAAAAGACTCTCATCGGACTGGGATTCAAGTACGACGAACTAGACCGTGCCACCGAGACATTCAGCCAAGGTTGGAACATGCGTATAGAACTTGCCAAGATCCTGCTCTCGAAACCTGATGTCCTTCTTTTGGATGAACCTACCAACCATCTTGATATTGAATCAATTGAATGGTTGGAGACCTACCTGAAGGAAAGTCGGAGTTCTTTGGTGCTCATCTCTCACGACAGGAAATTCCTGGATAATGTGACTAACAGGACAGTGGAAATAATGGTTGGCAGGATCCACGACTACAAGGTACCCTACAGCAAATATTTGGAACTTCGCAAGGAAAGGCTTTCACAACAGCAGGCTGCTTACGAGAACCAGCAGAGAATGATTGAAAAGACAGAGGAGTTCATAGAACGCTTCCGCTATAAGCCAACCAAATCCAACCAGGTTCAGTCCCGTGTCAAACAGCTTGAGAAACTGGAACGTATCGAGGTTGACATTGAAGACAAGTCCGCACTGGCTGTGAAATTTCCTCCAGCTCCGCGTTCGGGAGACATTGCATACAAGGCCGTGGACCTTGCGCTCGGCTATGGTGAAAAGATTGTTTTTTCTGATGCCGACATTGAGGTCAAAAGAGGTGAGAAGGTGGCATTGGTCGGAAGGAACGGCGAGGGTAAGACCACTTTGATGCGTGCCATCATGGGTGAACTAGAGCCTATTGAGGGAACGTCACGAACCGGGCATAATGTAAATATTGGATATTATGCTCAGAATCAAGAAGATATCCTTGATAAAGAAGATACGGTATTCGGCACTTTGGACAAGATAGCCGTAGGAGATATCCGTATGAAGTTGCGTGATATACTGGCAGCCTTTCTCTTCAAGGGAGAGGATATCGACAAGAAAGTGGCAGTGTTGAGTGGCGGCGAGCGTGCACGTCTTGCCATGGCAAAGCTCATGCTCAAGCCATACAACCTCCTGGCTCTCGATGAGCCGACAAACCACATGGACATCCGTTCCAAGGACATTTTGAAACAGGCCCTCAAGGCCTATGACGGTACAATCATCATAGTTTCCCATGACAGGGACTTCCTTGACGGGCTTGTGGACAAACTATATGAGTTCCGTGACGGTCATGTCAAGGAGCATCTGGGAGGAGTACAGGACTTTTTGGAAAGGCGTCGTCTGGAGACATTGAACGAGCTTGAGCGTCACTATAAAGTGGAGCCGGTTGTTGAAGAGGCGCAGATTCAGAAGAAAGAAGAGTCCCGTCAGGAATATCAGGCCAAGAAGTTCATATCTAAAGAAGAACGTAAGATAAGAAACCGTATCGCATTTCTGGAGAAGGGGATAGAGGAGATTGAAGGCAAGATGAAAGAGATTGAGGCAGTCCTGACCAATCCTAAACCTGAAGATGATGTGATGGAACTTACCCGGAGCTATCTTGAGAACAAACGTGAGCTTGACTACAAGATGGCCGAATGGGAGAAACTCTCAGAATCAATAGAAGAGTAGTCCGCTTGAACGAGAGGAAATTTATACATGAAAGATTAATAGTTATGGAAGAAAATAAGATGCAGTATCTCTTTGGGATGCACCCTGTGATTGAGGCCGTCAAAGCCGGCAAAAAGTTTGACAAAGTCCTTTTGAAACAAGGACTCGAAGGACCACAGTTCAGAGAACTCATGGAACTGCTTAAGGAAAAGGAAATTCCTTTCCAATTCGTTCCGGGAGAGAAACTGAACCGTTCTGTCAGAGGAAGCCATCAGGGAGTACTTGCATATATCTCCCATATTGACTATGTCTCAATCGAGCAGCTCGTTGACAATGCATTGGGACAGAGCACTTCTCCGCTTATCCTGATTCTTGACGGAGTCAGCGATGTGCGCAACCTTGGTGCCATAGCAAGAAGTCTGGAGTGTGCAGGAGGGCATGGAATAATAGTTCCTGCCAAGGGTGGCGCTGCCATCAATGCTGAAGCGGTAAAAGCTTCTGCCGGAGCATTGATGAGGATTGACACTTGCAAAGTTCCCAACCTGCGTGTCGCTGCCTATTATTTGAAACAGAGCGGATTCAAGATTATCTCCGCAACGGAGAAAGTTGACAGGCTTATCTATGATGTTGACATGACCGGTCCGACTGCCATCGTCATGGGCTCAGAAGGAGAAGGCATCTCACAGACAATGCTTGAACTTTCGGACGAGAAAGCTGCTCTTCCTATGTCCGGTGAAATCACTTCCCTTAATGTATCAGTAGCCGCTGCGGTGATGATGTATGAAGCTGTAAGACAGAGACTTGCAAAATAATCATGTTCGTCCTGGATTCTCATTGTGACACCCCGTCCCAGATTCTGCGTCTGAGGGACCTGGCTTTGGACAACGACCATGCCCATGTGGATTTTCCAAAGCTCGGCAGGGGAGCCGTTGATGCTGCTTTCTTTGCCCTGTACATCCCTGCTTCTTTGCAACTTCCTCAGGCTGAGGACTATGCATGGAAGCTCATGGATGGACTCAAGGCATGTGTGCAGGCCAATTCTGACAAGGCTGCCTTTGCTTACAGTTCTTCTGATGCTCTCCGGAATAAAGAAAAAGGTCTGTTTTCTGTTTTTGTGGGACTGGAGAACGGTTCACCGATAGGGAACGACCTTGCCCTGATGGATGAATTCCATGACGCCGGGGTCAGGTATATAACCCTTTGCCATAGCGCAGACAATCAAATATGCGACTCTTGCGCACCGAGGACCCATACATGGAATGGTCTCAGTCCCTTTGGCCGGGAACTCGTAGCAAGAATGAATGAAAAAGGAATGCTGATAGATGTCTCACATATCTCAGATGATGCTTTCTACGATGTAATGAAGTACTCCCGGAAGCCTGTGGCAGCTACACATTCCTGCTGCAGGGCCCTTGCCTCGCATCCAAGGAACATGACTGATGACATGATTCGTACTCTGGCACATAATGGTGGAGTGATGCAAATCAATTTCTATCCTGTATTTCTGGATGACTCATTCCGGAAGGTCCTGGCTGAATCCCGTCTTCAGGAAGAAGGCGAGCGAATTGAAGCGGCATACATTGCTGATCCTTCAAACCTTTCAAAAAGAAAGGCATGGTATGAAATCGTGGATTCACTGACGAATCTTCCGCGTCCTTCTTATAAAAGGATTGTTGACCATATCGACCATGCCGTTTCAATTGCCGGAATCGACCATGTGGGAATAGGTTCGGATTTTGACGGAATTGAGGTTACTCCTGATGGTATGGAAGACATATCCAAAATTTCCCTGGTATTTGAAGAAATGAAGTCAAGGGGATATTCGGATGAGGACATAAAAAAAGTTGCCGGTGGCAACTTTTTGGAACTAATGGATTGTCAACTCTGACATAATCCTGATTCTCAGCAGATTAAGTGCGTTGGATGCAAATCGTTCTATATTACGCCTTCTGTCACCTTTCAAGCAGAGCCTGAATGCAGTCGTTCCGAGGGCAGAACTGATACCAATCCATACAAGGCCGACTGGTTTGTCGGCACTTCCACCTGAAGGACCTGCAATTCCTGATGTGGCTACGGCATAGTCGCTTCCTGTTATCCGCCTCACTCCTTCGGCCATTTTCTTTACGCATTCTTCACTTACAGCTCCATGTTCGGCAATGATCTCTGCTGGCACTCCGAGCACACCAGTCTTGACACTGTTTGCATAAGAGGTCACGCTTCCCAGGAAATATTCTGAAGCACCGGCCTCGCTTGTGAATAGGGAAGCAATCAGTCCTCCGGTACATGATTCGGCACAACTTACTGTCTTGCAGCTTTTCCTGAGCATGTCACCTATGCACGCAGTAAGACTGTCTCCTTCATAAATGCTTTCCTTCAGTATCTCCTTCAGCTTACTGAACTGGTAATCAATTCTGCGCACGGCATCTTCTTTCTCACATCCATAAATTGATAGCCTCAGCCTTACTCCGAGCAGAGGATTGGGAAGATATGCAAGATGCATATCGGAAGGCAGAGCATTTTCCCAGTCTTCAATCATCTTTGACAGTGCCGATTCTGCAATGCCGAATGTGCAGACTGTCTTATGATGGATGGCAGCCAGTTCATAATGGCTACGAATGTCCTCAAGGATATCCTCAAGGGCCCCCATAGCTTCAAAAGGCACTCCGGGAAGGGAATATAGAGTCGTCTTGTGCCCGAATTTTTTTTCTGGGAAGCGGAACACCATTATTGGAGCTGTACCGAGTTTGTTGGGAATGACCTCGCAGGTTTGTGGCACTGAAGCCTGGGCAAGGTTTATGTCAAGAACGTCAAGCCCGCGAGAGGAGAGAATCCGGTGAACAATCTCCAATTGTCTTTCATCAGTCCTGAAGCCTTGTGCCCCACTCAGTTCTGCCAGAGCCTGTTTGGTTATGTCGTCCTTTGTAGGGCCGAGTCCTCCTGTTACGATGACTATGTCGTTTGCCTTCAGTTCATCTCCAAGCCTTGAGATGATGGCATCGTGGTCATCTCCGATAGAGATCATCCTTGTAACTTGTACTCCGGCTGCATTAAGTGCCTTAGATATTCCTGAAGAATTAGTGTCAACAATCTGGCCGATGAGTATCTCATCGCCTATCGTGCATATTGATGCCTGGACCATATTATTATTTAGAGCCGTTCCTTGCGGTGTTTTCAAGATATTTGTTGATTCTCCTGACCAGTGAAGGGCCTTCATATATGAAGCCGGTGTAGATTTCTACAAGCGAAGCTCCTGCCTGAAGCATCTGCTCTGCCTGCTCAGGAGACATGATTCCACCTACACCTATGACAGGAAGATTCTTTTCTGACTTTTCGCAGATATACCTGACAAGTTCAAGGTTTTTCTTGAAAATGGGAGCTCCTGACAGGCCCCCTTTTCCAATGCTTTCCACTTTTTCTGCAGGAGTATTGACCAATGTATCCCTGCTCCTTGTCGTATTGCCGGCTACTATTCCGTCAATTCCTGACCTGAGGCAATAATCGATGATTTCATCAAGCTGCTGTCTGGACAGATCCGGAGACACCTTCAGCAGGATTGGCCTGTACTGGTCATAGTACATCCTCAGGTCAAGCAGCCTGTCCACAATTTCAGACAGGAAAGTTATGTCCTGCAAGTTGGTCAGTCCTTCTACATTAGGACATGAAACGTTCACTACGAACATATCCACAAAGTCATACAGAAGCGCAAATGATGTCTCATAATCCTTTGCAGCCTCTTCGTTTATGCTTGTCGCGTTCTTGGATATGTTGGCAGCCACGATTACATCAGGCTTGACCTTCTTCAAATGCTCGACTGCATTCTTGACTCCTTTGTTATTGATGCCCATCCTGTTGATGATAGCCTTGTCTTCCGGAAGCCTGAACAGGCGTGGCTTTGGATTGCCGTCCTGAGGTTTTGGAGTCAGCGAGCCGATTTCCACAAATCCGAATCCGAAATTCCCGAGGTCATTGTAATGTTCTCCATTCTTGTCAAGACCTCCGGCCAGACCGACCGGATTGGGGAAGGTGATTCCGAAGACTTCCTTAGCCAATGAAGGTGAATTCCTCCGGTAAATCATCCTCACGATTGAAGACCCAAGCGGAATTTTACTGAGGACGGAAAGCGATGACATAATCATGTTATGTGCCGTTTCAGGATTGAACCTGAACAGTATCGGTCTGAGTATATGCTTGTACATCTGCGATAGATTAAAAACCTCGCAAATATAGCAAAAGTGCCTGTTAAATCATAATGAAGGTTCTGTAACTTGTCCGTTTGACTATAATTCCTGATATGTACCGTCATCGAAAAGTATGGTTACTTTGACAACTTTTCTTTTATTTACAGGTACTTGCATCACCTCACCTACAGAAGTGAAATCAATCGTGGAATCGATATTCGGAAGCTCTTGTGAAGCAGGCTGTGACAACGCTCCGGAATCCTGATTGTAAGATTCGTCATTTATATACATGGAATCGTTGGGCTTTTCCTTGTACATTTTGCCTTTACCGAGCATGAGCCATTCAATGTTCAGGTTAGGGTAGGTAATCATTAGTGCCCTGATGAACTCGCAGCTTGGATTGTTTCTGCCGGATAGAATATGGGACACACTGGCACGGACTACCTTCAGGGAATCTGCCAGCTGAGCTTGAGTGATGTTTTCTGCAGCCATGAACTGCTTGAGACGGGTGTTCATCATTGTTTACATTGATGTTACAAATGTAGTTAAAAAATAGGGGAATTCAAAGACAAGTTGTGTGGTTACATGTGTGAATAGGGTAGTGCAGATGATGAAAATATATTAAATCAATACTTTATGTAACTAATATAAAATGCAGATTTCCAAGTAATTATATTAAGAATTTCATTATTATTTCAACCTAAATGGCAAAATATTCCGAAATATGATGCAATTTCACAAGAATTATATAAACTATAATTTCAAATAAATGATATAAAAGGCTGATTTATATAATATTAAATGGCATATTAACAATGCATAAGATTTACTTATATTAATTATGTAAACTCATTGAAAAATATTTACGTAAAGGGGTGAATAGTTACAAAATTTGACAAATGTTATTAATTGTGTTCGTTTTGTGATATTACATTTGTGAATTAGGATTGGATTAAAGTCAGATTTCAATATCCCCGCAAATTTTCTTATTTTTGCACTCTGAAGCGGAGAATCGTACGGATACGCGATTCTCAGATACATTTGTAAACATACCATGATACCTGAAATTCATATAGAAGACTATAATTATAATCTCCCAGATGAGAGAATTGCCAAGTACCCCCTTCCTGACAGGTCATCGTCAAAACTACTTGTCTATAGGGATGGAAATGTAATCAGCAGTGTTTTTTCCAAGATTCCGGAATTTCTACCTGAAAATTCGCTGATGGTTTTCAATGACACCAAGGTTGTTCCGGCAAGACTTCATTTCCAGCGCCGTAGTGGAGCTCACATTGAAATTTTCTGTCTCGAACCTGTCCAGCCCAATGAATATGTCACAATGTTCGCTACATCAGGTTCGTGCCGATGGCATTGCATCGTGGGAAATGTCAAACGTTGGAAAGGTGATACCCTTTCCCTATATAATCCGGAATCGGACCCGGTTGTATCTTCAATGGACCTTCAGGCCAATCTAATTGAGCGCATGGGAGAAACATCGATTGTAGAATTCTCCTGGAAGGACGGCAGCCCTTTTTCCAAAGTCCTGGAATGTTGTGGCCGCATACCGATTCCTCCATATCTTAACAGGGATACCGAATCCATCGACAATGAAAGATATCAGACTCTTTACGCTCGTTTCAGGGGATCTGTTGCCGCTCCTACTGCCGGACTTCACTTTACTGACAAAGTCCTTGAAGATATAAAACTGCGTGGCATTGACGAGCAGACAGTCTGCCTTCATGTCGGAGCAGGCACGTTCCTGCCTGTCAAAAGTTCGCTTGTAAGGGAGCATACCATGCACAGGGAACCAATCGTTGTGACACTTTCCCTGATTGAAAAGCTGCTAAGGCGTGACAAACCCGTCATTGCCGTCGGAACAACTTCGGTAAGAACTTTGGAGTCCCTATATTATATAGGAATTAAATGCATCGAACAGGGACAACCTTCAGATGTTGACCAGTGGGAGCCATATTCGAGGGATTACCCATGGTCGCTTGAGGAATCACTTCAGGCGATTGCATCATATCTTAAAAACAATAATATTGATGAATTGAAGGTGGGTACACGCATAATCATCGTACCTGGATTCAAGTTCAGGATCGTTGATATGCTCGTAACCAATTTCCATCAGCCTCAGAGTACTTTGCTTCTGCTCATCAGTGCATTTGTCGGAGGTGACTGGCAGACTATATATGACTATGCCCTTGCAAATGATTTCAGATTCCTCAGTTATGGAGACAGTTCATTGCTCTTCCGAAGGTCATAGTTGCAATATTCATATCGTTTTTTTACATTTGCAGGATAAACTACAACTTGAACATGAATTATTATGGTAGATTTATCTGAATTTGAGAGCATCAGCCCTTATACCGATGCCGAAGCGGCACAGGCGCTGAGCATTCTCGCAGACTATCCGGTCGTTACAGAAGTATCAAAATACTTTTTTCCCGACCAACCGGAAGATTTCTTGAAAAATATCCTTAAGAGCATCAAGACCATTGATGAATATCAGATTCTCGTCATGTCGAAGGTTGTGGAATGGGTACTTGCCCATACTGCACGCAATTTTTCATATGATGGAATCTCTAATATAGATCCTTCCAAAAAATTCCTGGCTCTTTCAAACCACAGAGACATCATTCTTGACCCTGCGATTACTCAGCTTGTGCTATGGAGAAATGGCATACCTATGACAGAAATAGCAGTAGGAGACAATTTGATTACCAGCAAGACCATCGAATACATGATTCGTTCCAACAGGATGATAAAGGTTATGAGAGGTATTACAGCAAGGGAATTGTATCTGTCTTCGCAGCTTCTTTCAAGGTACATCCGACTGAATATCACTGAGCAGAGAAGTTCCATCTGGCTTGCCCAGAGACAGGGAAGGACAAAGAACGGATATGATATTACCGAGCAGGGACTTCTTAAAATGCTGGACATGAGCGGAACATCCGATTTCCAGCACAATTTTGAGGAACTGAACATCATTCCGATGAGCATTTCCTATGAGTATGAGCCATGCGACATTCTTAAGGCAAGGGAGCTAGTCATATCAAGAAAACATAAATATGTCAAGGAAAAGAATGAGGACCTGAACAGCATCCTTACCGGCATCAAGCAGCAAAAGGGCAATATTCACCTGAATATCGGAAAACCACTCACCTCAGAAGAAATTGCAGCTGCTGCAAAGTGCGACAAGAACGACAGGTATCAGCTTATAAGACATGCCGTTGACATAAGGGTCATCGAAGGATACAAGCTTTGGAAAAACAATTATATTGCATATGACCTTATTAACAAGTCGTTCAAATATTCAGAGAAGTATTCTCCTGAAGATATGGAAGGATTTGTAAACTATATGAGCAAACAGCTTGATACCGTTGAGCCGGAAATCAATCGTGAAGATCTCAGGCGCATCTTCCTCGGCATCTATGCGAATCCGGTCTGCACAAAGGAACTCCTTGAAAAAGAGAGGACTACCGGAGGGATTCTCCTTTAAATATAAAGGCTTGCACCATTGTGCAAGCCTTTTTTTAGCTGTTCTTGATGGTGACATCCAGCTGAGGGAACGGGAAGTTGATATCGTTTTCAGGAAGAGTCCTATATATCTTCTCGTTCATATCATATCTTACGTCCCAATAGTCTGAGGATTTGACCCATGCCTTCATCACAAACTGCACGCTGCTGTCTCTTAATTCGTTAAGTCCTACGAAAGGATCAGCCGGAACTCCGTCGGAGACTGAGAGAATCCTTTGGTCTGCCTGCATGAGAGCCATAAGCAGGGTTTTTGTCATTTCTGAGTCAGTCCCATATTCGACATCAACAAGCCAGTCAACTCTTCTGAATTTGTTCTGAGAAAAGTTGTTGATCGTGCCGTTAGACAGGGCTCCGTTAGGAATGATGATGCTCTTATTGTCAACCGTAAGGAGTTTGGTGCTGACAATGGTCACTTCAGTCACAGTACCCTGGAATCCCTGGGCTTCAATGAAATCTCCGGATTTGAATGGACGGAAGACCAGAATCATGATGCCTCCTGCAAAATTCTGCACGGTGCCGTTCAGAGCCATACCAATTGCCATACCCCCGCCGGCAAGCAGAGCTGCAAACGAGGTAGTATCCACTCCCAATGCTCCGACCGTGATGATGATCAGGATGATGGTCAAGGTGATGCTTACAATGCTCTGAACGAAAGAAGCAATGGCAGCCTCAGTCTTGCGGCGGACGAAGATTCTGGCCAATATCTTTTTCACCCTTCTTATCAGCCATGCTCCTACAAGGTAAATGAGTATGGCAACCAAAACCTTCAGTCCGAAGGATATGGTATCAGAAATCAGTTCACCAATCAGTTCGTCCGTAGGTGTGTTTGCTATTTTTTCAGCAACGGATACAATCTCCGACTGTACTGAATTCAGACTGTCAGGATGATGTCTGACCGCTTTGGCCAATGTATCTGCAAGATGTGTCTGTAATATTGACATGGTATCAGTTGAATAAAGCCTCCACCTGTCTTATTATTTCTGCCGGATCAACAGCAGGGTCCAGGACCAGGCAAGGTTTTGCATGATGGATTGTATGGTGATTCCATGCAAGTTTTTCGCCACCACCTGTAATATTCAGCATAATTACATCATCTTTTGTTACATTTCCGTCTTCCACTGCCATTGCCAGTGAAGCGACAGCCACAGCCGCAGCTGAATAGATATCAATTCCTTCCAGTTCCAGGAATGTTTTCTGCCATTGACGGAGCTCTGCATTTGTGACCTTGTATATGTCACCGCCGGCATCAGTCATTGCATCAAACAGACCACCTGTCAGGGAATAAGGAGGTTTCCTGTTGGAGAGTACCTTTGCATCGATCACTGATGCGGCATGGCGTGCCTGATCTGCCGGGAAAGGAACAAGTTCACGTGAAGATGCCTTCCAGGAGTCGTACATGATGGTGAACGGATCATTCTGAGAAGGATACAGTTTCATCTTATGCGAGCCAAATCTGCCGTCTTCGATCAGTCTGAGGTTGTTCTCCCAAACAGCAATTGTGCCGGTGCCTGAGCCGATTCCCTGGAAATATGCATCCGGAATACGTCCGATTTTCTCTACGGCGGAAAGAATGGTGGTTCCCATACCGTCCCTGCGGGCGATATTCTTGGCTCCTCCCTCAGCGAAAAACATAGGGCTCTTGCATACAATGTCGGAGAGAGCTATGGCATCGAAATAGTCGGAACCGGCAGGGGAGGCGATGATTTTCACGCATTCGTCCAATTCTTCTGTGAACCAAAGGGCACCCAGATTGTCGTATGGTATGGTAATCAGCACCGGAATCTTGTTGTCAGAGCATACTTTTGCAAATGCCCTTGCAGTGTTGCCGGCCGAAGCTACAACCATCACTTTGTCATTGTCTTCCGGAAGTCTCGCACATACGGAATATGCTTCTGTTTCCTTGAATGAGCAAGTTTTCATGAAGGCGCCTTTTTCTGGCCAGTATCCTGAGAATGTGATATATAGGTTTTCCAATCCGAGGTGCTCAGCAAGCTTTTCGGATTTATATGTGACCGGAGCGCAAGATCCTGCCAGGGTACGTCTGACAGGTAGCCATTCAGCATATCTGTAAAAGCCTTCGAGGTCTTCTCTTGGTGTGAATTTCCTGTTCTGATATTCTGCCCTGACAAGACACGGAGAAGGGTATTCATTATCTGCCAGAGTCCAGCCATGGTCATCAAAGAGTCTGCCTGTAGCAACACTTTTGATTGAATAAACTGTTGGTTTGAAAGTCATGGTTTATGGTTTTAATTATACGTTAACTATGAGGAACCACATATATGCTATCTCTGCAATAAGCAGGATACCTCCTTCGATGCGGTCAAGCTTGTTCTTCCTGAACATATATGCAGAAAGAAGAATGAAGAGGGAAGATCCCAGTAAAACACCCAGGTCAACCATTGTCATTCCTTTGAAGGACAGGGGATTGATGAGTGCAGATCCTCCTAGGATAAGCAGTATGTTGGAAACATTTGAGCCGAGGATATTACCAAGGGCTAGTTGTCCTTTGCCTTTCAGTGCAGCGACCACGCATGTCGCGAGTTCCGGCATGGATGTGCCTCCGGCCATTATGGTGATGGCGATGAATTTGTCTGAAACTCCGAAAATCCTGGCCAATTCCGTAGCAGATGACACAAAAATCCGTCCGCCGAAAATCAGTGCTGCAAGGCCGCCTAATATCATTATCGAAGAAAGCCATACGGGCTTTACGTTGACACTTTCCTGCTCATCATCAGTCTTTGAACTGTACTTGAAGGATGAATAAAGATACCATGCGAAAAGGACCAACAGCACAGCACCATCCACTCTTGTCAATGAATTCTCACCTAGTCCGAAAATGCTTTTTTTCATTCCAAGAACTACCAGCAGGACGGTGACGATTATATTCATCGGGATATCCCGTTTTTTGTTGCTTTGGGTGATGATAAGAGGGGAAATCAGGGCTGTAGTGCCGAGTATCAGCAAGGTATTGAAAATGTTCGAGCCGACGATGTTGCCAATTGCCATATCAGCATTTCCATTGAGCGAGGAAATGAAACTTACTACCATTTCAGGAGTCGAAGTGCCAATTCCCACAATGGTCAGTCCAATGACGAATTCGCTGATGCCGAACTTTCTGGCTATGCCGGATGAGCCTTCAACCAGGTAGTTAGCACCCATGAGGATGAGCAGAAGTCCGGCTGCAAGGATTAAGAATTGTATTGCCATCAATCAATGAGTTTATTATACGATAGGCGACAAAGTTACAAATTTTTAATTATTCGCTCCAGAGCAACCACATTTTCCACATGGTGTGTGTGAGGGAACATATCAACGGGCTGGACTGCTGTGATGCGGTAATCCTTGCAAAGAATTTCAAGGTCACGGGCCTGGGATGCAGGATTGCAGCTGACATAAACCATCCTTTCAGGGGCAGCATTCAGGATGACCTGCGCGACATCCGGGTGGATTCCGGCCCTTGGGGGATCGAGTATCACCACATCCGGTCTTCCATGTTGCTCCACGAAACTGTCAGTAAGTATATCTTTCATATCTCCTGCGAAAAATTCACAATTGCTTATTCCGTTTGCATCGGCATTTATGCGCGCATCGGCAATGGCTTCAGGCACATATTCGATTCCGAATACTTTTGATGCCTTTCCTGATACGAACTGGGCAATCGTGCCTGTACCTGTGTAAAGGTCATATACGACTTCATTTCCGGTAAGGGCCGCGAAATCCCTGGCTACAGAGTAAAGCTTGTATGCCTGTGGAGAGTTGGTCTGGTAGAATGATTTTGGACCTATCTTGAAACGAAGGTTTTCCATGCCCTCATATATTGCTTCGTCTCCCTTGTACAGGATACATTCCTGGTCGGCTATCGAGTCATTGGCTTTGCCGTTTATTACATAGTAGAGGGAAACAATCTGAGGGAATTGCTTTGCAACTGCATCAAGCAGAGCCTCACGTGCCGGTTTATCCTCATGATAAAAGCAGACAATCAGCATGACTTCTCCTTTTTCGGTGGTGCGGATAAACATATTCCTCAGAAAACCGACATGTTCTCGTATGTTAAAGAATGTCAGGCCGTTATCAAGTGCATATTTCTTTATGAACAGGCGGATTGAGTTAGATGGTTCTGCCTGAAGATAGCACTGCTCAATGTCGAGTACCTTGTCGAAAAAGCGTCCTACATGGAAACCAAGACCGCATCTTTGTTCAGGTGTGAATGAATCCGGATCTTCACCTTCATTGAGCCATCTTCTTTGTGAGAAGGTGAATTCCAACTTGTTACGATAAAAAGTGGTTTTATCTGAAGCTATGATAGGGGAGATTTCCGGTACATCCAGATGTCCGATTCTCACGAGCTGGTCATAGACTTGTTGCTGTTTAGCCTGAAGCTGCATCTGATATGGAAGTGGCTGCCATTTGCATCCTCCACAGACTCCGAAATGTTTGCAGAATGGCTCCAGACGGTCTTTGGAAGGTTCGACCATACGCAATATATAACCTTCCATATAATTTTTCTTTTTCTTGGTCACTTTGACATCAACAACGTCGCCAGGAACCGCAAACTGCACGAACAATACAGTGCCGTCAACTCTTGCAAGGGCTTTTCCTTCAGCTGCAACAGCTTCAATGACAACATTCTCAAGTATGATTTCCTGTTTCTTTTTTCCCATAATCTTCAATAATCTACGAAATCGCAAAAGTACCAAATATCTGGCGTAATCCGAAATTAAAAATAATGCGGGGATGACTAATTTACAATTTTATACCTATTAGTTAACATAACATAAATTGTATAACAAATATAAGACAGTCGGGGAGTGTTATAATGTGATGCTGATTCCGATGGTAAGGGCTGTGAAAATTGCACTGTTGCGCTTGATTTGAGAGTCAGGAATCAGTTCATTATCAAAGTAAACCTGCGGTTTTGTGTATGAAAGCTTTATGCCGCTGACCAGATCGATTTTTGTACGCCGGCTCAATGAAAATCTGTAGCCTCCGCCAATCTTTCCTGAAAATTGCGGCTTCAATTCCTTGTCCGGTGTAAATCCGCTGCCAAAATCCAGATAACATAACCATTTGTCTGATAACTCATTGCTATAGAAGAACCTGGTAAGTCTCAATGATATCGGTATGGCATCATTTTCCTTAGCTATGTTGGTATATCCTGCATATAAGGCTACATTCCAGTTATCATCTGGATTCACTCCGACATGGAACAGAATTTCACCGTTTGAAGCATATGTCAGTTCGGTTTTCCTTATCCCGACCCGGTATCCGTCAGGAGAATAGAAATTTTGCCTTTTGGCTGAAGCAAATGTCCCGACATAGTTCCATTCGGCACCATAAGTAAAGACAGGTCTACGTGCGTTACGAGCTTCTGTCATAGTTGACAAACAGGATAAAAGTATGATTATCAATGATATGGACAACTTATTCATAGCTTCAGAAATTGAATTTGATACCGAGCTCAGGAATGAATCCATATGTCAGTCCCCTTTTATACATACCCATATTCACTGAATCCTTCATAATCAGAAAATGCGAACCTATCACGGGGCTTGCACCGATGGATAGCGTCACTCCCCTTTCATATTCACATTCCAATGCAATATTTCCGCTTAGTCCGAAAATCGGTCCCCAATCTCTTTTGTTATCAATACTATAGCCTGCTACAATGCCTGGACCAGCGTGAATTCGAAGAATAGGACCATATTTGAGTTCCTTGCTGAAAAAGATGAAATTCCATGAAAAGCCTGCATAGCCTCCGGGAACATTGCTTCTTCCGAAAAAAACATCAGTAAGGATCAGACCCGTGTCTGCCTGGATGAAACAGTCAGTATCAAGGTAATGCTCATATGATATGCTGATTCCGTTTAATGACTGTACAAGGCCCATGGACTTTGGCTGTGCATTGATACGAGCAGTACCCGAAAGCAGTAAGACTGCAGCAGCTATTATAATCAATAGCTTGTTTATCAAATATTTACTGCACATATAGGTCCAAATTTCGTATCTAATAACATGCGAAAATAAGAAAAATAACCTATTAAAACATTTTTTTTGCTACATTTGCATAAATATATTTAAGTTTCGCTTGTTGTGAAACTTGAGTAAATGTACTAAACACCAAACCTATGTCAGTTCTCATAAAAACTGTAGAAACCAGGGCTCAACTCAAGACATTTGCCAAATTTGCCAACAAACTGTACAAAGGCAATGCATACTATATTCCGGCAATGCCCATCGATGAGTGCAATACCCTGGACAAGAAGAAAAATGCCGCATTTGATTTTTGCGACGCAGATTATTTCCTTGCATATAAAGACGGTAAACTCGTCGGCAGAGTTGCTGCAATCATAAATCCAAAAGCCAACGAGGCCTGGAAAACAAAACAGGTAAGGTTCGGCTGGATTGATTTCATAGATGATTATGAAGTTTCCGAAGCTCTGATCAATAAAGTTATTGAATGGGGCCGCGAACGTGGCATGGAACATATTGCAGGACCTCTCGGCTTCACTGACTTTGACCCGGAAGGAATGCTCGTGGAAGGATTCGACAAGCTCGGAACCATGGCTATGATCTACAATCATCCGTACTACATGACCCATATGGAAAGGCTCGGACTTGTCAAGGAAGTTGACTGGCTTGAGTACAGGATTATGATTCCGGATGAACTTCCTGAGAAATTCGTTAAGATGTCAGCTCTGGTGAAAGAACGCTATAATCTGAAAGTCAGGAAGTTGACACAGAGGGATATTAAAAGGGAAAATTACGGAAGCAAATTCTTCCACCTCATCAATGAGTGCTATTGCAAATTGTACGGATATTCCATTCTTTCGGAAAATCAGATTGCCCAGTATGTGAAGTTTTATCTCACAGTGCTTGACCTTAGGATGGCATCATTCATAGAGAATGAACAAGGCGAACTTATCGCAGCCGGTGTCGCAATGCCGTCACTTTCAAAGGCTTTGCAGAAATGCGGAGGTAACCTTTTTCCTACCGGTTGGTGGCACCTCATAAAGAACATGTATATCCGCAAACCAGACACGCTTGACCTTCTTCTGGTCGGAGTAAGACCTGATTATCAGAGCAAAGGAATCAATGCTATGATTTTCACCGATCTTTTCCATACATACAAGGAAATGGGCTTCAAATATGCCGAGACCAGTGCTGAGCTTGAAACCAACGTCAAGATTCAGCAGATGTTCAGCATTTTCGGACCGGAGCAGCATAAACGCCGCCGAGTATATACAAAAGAAATCTGATGGATACATTTGAGCAGGATGAAATAGGACGGAGCAGGATGCTGCCGCCTCTTCCCGAGAGGATGAGACCGCAGAATCTGGATGGTTATGTAGGGCAGCAGCATCTGATAGGGCCTGGATGTATCTTGCGTAATATGATTGAGAGCGGCAATCTCTCATCTTTCATTCTGTGGGGTCCTCCTGGAGTTGGAAAGACGACCCTTGCAAGAATAGTTGCAAAGTCACTTGGACGTGAGTTCTATACTTTGTCGGCTGTCAGTGCAGGTGTAAAGGACGTGCGTGATGTCATTGACAAGGCACGTTCGAATTCTTTGTTTTCAAGCGGGGAAAGTCCGATTCTTTTCATTGATGAGATTCACCGTTTCAGCAAGTCACAGCAGGATGCCCTCCTTGGGGCTGTGGAAGATGGCACCGTCATCCTGATTGGTGCAACTACTGAGAATCCCTCTTTTGAAGTCATCACTCCCCTTTTGTCCAGATGTCAGGTATTTGTCCTGAAGCCTCTATGTGCAGAAGACCTTCAAAAACTGCTTGAAAGGGCGCTCAAAAATGATGTCATTCTCAAGAACAAAGATATTGAAATACTTGAAACAGAGGCACTTTTCAGATTCAGTGGCGGAGATGCCAGAAAACTGCTCAACATCTTGGAAATAATCACTGGAGCTTTTGCGGGAAAGCCTCAGATAGTAGTTGACAACAGGATTGTGACCGAATGCCTGCAAGAAAACGTGGCCATTTATGATAAAAATGGTGAGATGCACTATGACATCATTTCGGCTTTTATCAAGAGTGTAAGGGGGTCAGATCCCAATGCCGCGGTCTATTATCTGGCGCGTATGCTTGATGGCGGAGAGGACCCGCTTTTCATCGCCCGCAGGCTTTGCATTCTTGCTGCAGAGGACATCGGCCTGGCAAATCCCAATGCCCTTCTGCTTGCTGATGCCACTTTCCGTATTGTACACAATATCGGAATGCCTGAGGCAAGGATTCCACTTTCAGAATGCACAATCTACCTTGCCTGTTCTGCAAAAAGCAATTCCGCATATCTTGCTATCAACCAGGCCCTTGAGATTGCCAGGAAGACTCGTTCAGCCTCAGTTCCTTTATTTTTGAGGAATGCTCCTACCCAGCTCATGGAAGAACTTGGCTATTCTGACGGATACAAATATGCCCATGATTATCCCGGTCACTTTGCCGATCTGGAATTCATGCCGGAAGAATTGAAGGAACAAAAATTCTATGAACCTGCCGAGAATAAGCAGGAAGATGGTCTCCGTTCACGCCTGAGTTCACTTTGGCCGAAATATCGTTATTAGTCTGAATGATGATTATCGAACTGTTCCGGACCTTTGTCAGAAAGGATAGCCCACACCAAAATGCAGGGTATAGTTGCCTTTTTTGAGCCATTGTCCAGGATTTACCCATGCCTGGCTTCTTGAAGGGTCATGCACTTTCATACCCAGATCCACACGCAGGAGCAGGAATCCAAGGTTGAGCCTCACACCTGCACCCCAGTCTGCCGCGATGCTTTTGCCGAAATTCTTGAATGTGAATATTCCGGTATCATCAATTTCTGCCTTCCTGCGTAATGACCAGATATTTCCTATGTCTGCGAATACCGCACCTTCAACTTTCCAGAACATGCGGAAACGGTATTCTGCATTGAATTCCAGTTTCATGTCACCGGACTGGTTGGGGATGACAAAAGACGTATCAAGGCTGTCGCATCCCGGACCGATGCTTCTGACCTGCCATCCTCTGAGACTGTTTGCACCACCCCCATAGAAATGCTTCTCGAACGGAAGCGCAGTCGAGTTGCCATATGCATAGCCGGCACCTGCAACAAGACGCATAGCCACTGACTGCCCGCTCTTCTTGCCGAAAATCCATGTTCTTCCGAGAGTAAGCTCAGCACGTACGAATTGCGAGTATGGAGTGTCCCATATGACTTTTTCCCCCTGTTCGTTTTCACTCATGAGAGGGTTGAAGGCGCTGAGCAGGTTTCCAGCAATGTCAAACTGTAGCCTTGTATAGAAGTAGCTGTTTGTCGGGATTGTTTCAGCATTGGTTGTATAATACAATGTGGCTCCGCTTCCGAAATCGAAGTGGTTTTGATAAGCATTGAACAGGAACGGGTCTTTTTCAAGGTTGTCGATGAAGTCGGCATCCAGTTTTGAAAGCTGCACGATGTTCAGCTGGAGCGGAAAAACCTGATAGAAAAATCTGTTCCTGACGTTTCCATTATATCCGTAAGAGGTTGAAATGATGTTTCTTGTATATTCCGGACGACTTTGATAATTGTAGGACATGCTTACATCAGTGCGCGGAATAGCACCTTTAAAATATCTGTACGGAAGAGGGAAGAAATTAGGAAAACTCAGGCTTGCAGATACACCAAATTCGTTGGATCGGACAGATGATTTGAACTTCTTCTGGAAGTTCCCGATGAAACTCAGGTTTAGCCACTCGCCTCCCCTGAATATGTTCTTATGGAAATATGATATCTGAGGTGAAATGCCTATCAGACCTGAGGAATTTGAAGACGCTTCAAGGTTGATCTTGAATCCCTGGAGTTTGGACTGGGCCAGCGAAATTTGGCAGTCAACCTTATCAACATCGGACTGGGTCATGCCGATGTTGACGCTGCTGAAGACTTTCAGGGAGGACAATCTCGAATAAGTGCTGTTTACGATATCTGCATTATATACATTCCCCGGCACGATAGTGTTAAGCTCCCTCAAAATTTTCTCTCTGATTTTCAGGTTTTTGGGATATTCGATATTGACTTTGTCTATATAGAATTTCCTGATTGGAGAGGCCATTCTTTTAGTGTCGTTCCTTGTATATTCGTTGATTGTATATCTAAGGACGGCGCTATCCTTGGAATCAAGAGTATCGGCTTCGAAGAAAAAATAGTTCTTGTTGAAATTGTAGAAGCCTTGGTTGCGCATCTTTGTAGCTGCTCTTTCAGTCTCAGCCTCGAGGGCCGCCTCTGACAGATAATCGCCTTTACGGATGGTTATCGCGGAGGTATCCTTGAGGAATGTCTCTGTAAAATCACCTTCAGGCGGCAGAGTAAGGATTATGTCACCGATTGGAATCCGGTTTCCGAGATCTACTTTATATGTCACATAAACTCTTCTTTTCTTAACATTGATCTCGCTGACAACCTTGGAATCATAATATCCGAGATACTCAAGATGGTTCGTAAGGCTCTCAATTGATTTATCCACTAACTCTGATTCATAAACAATCGGGGCGACTCCGATTTTCTGAACAAATTTGTCCCATCCTTTTCCTTTGCCATTGGACCAGTTATATATGTTTAAGAATGGGTTCCAGCCGAAAATTAGGTAGGTATTGGCTTTCTGCTTTATATATGGTTCAAGTTTTCCTGCATTGAAGTTTTTCTCTCCGCTTACCTCAATCTTGTTCCTGGCCAGTCTGTACTCCCCCTCCTGCAGTACTCGCGTGGTGCTGCAGGATACCGCTGTCATGGCTGCGGTTAACAGGAAGATTATTGTTCTTCCAAGTTTCATTTATGTATCAACCTATTTTGTACCATGCAAATTTATCTCTAAACTGTCATTTTCACAAAAAAATGAGGTAAAATTACATCTATATAGTCCAGAATATCAATATTAATGATATATTTGTGCCAATTTTGTGCATCCGGGTGAGACGGATTAGTTATTTTTAGACAAACTGACTTAATTGAATTTGCAAAATGAAGAACAAGTACATTGATTTGATTGATCAGACTTTCGAGTTTCCGCAGGATGAGTTCAATGTTGAAGACGGCGAACTCTATTTCCATGATATTAATATGATGGATATAATCAATCAGTATGGAACTCCGCTGAAGATAACATATCTGCCGAAAATATCATCACAGATACAAAGGGCCAAAAGGATGTTCAATGTGGCGATGGCCAAGGTTGACTACAAAGGCTCCTATAATTATTGTTATTGTACAAAAAGTTCGCATTTTGAGTTTGTCCTGACAGAAGCGCTCAAGAATGACATACATCTTGAGACTTCTTCAGCTTTCGATTTGAATCTGATTGAAGCCCTCGAAGCAGAAGGAGCAGTGAATCGTGACCAGTATATCATCTGCAACGGTTTCAAGAAGCCTGCCTACATTGAAAACATAGCTAATTTTGCAAACAACGGTTGGAAGAACATCATTCCGATTCTGGACAACATGCACGAGCTCGAAGCGCTTGACAAACTTGTGGAGCATCCTATCAACATTGGTATCCGCATCGCTTCCGAGGAGGATCCTACCTTTGATTTCTATACTTCACGTCTTGGAATCAGATACAGCGACATCGTGCCTTTCTATGAGAACATGATCAGCAAGAGCAAGAAGTTCACTCTGAAGATGCTGCATTTCTTCATCAACACCGGAATGCGTGATACGGCTTATTATTGGAATGAGCTTGCCAAATGCGTCGGAGTTTATTGCGACCTTAAGATGATTTGTCCGGAGCTGGATTCTCTCAATATCGGAGGAGGCTTTCCTATCAAGAATTCACTTGCAAGTGATTTTGATTACGAGTATATGGCAGAGGAGATCATTTCTCAGATCAAAATCATGTGTAATGCACGCGGAGTTGCCGAGCCGAACATATTCACTGAATTCGGAAGCTTCACAGTCGGTGAATCCGGAGCGACTATATTCCAGATTCTTGACATGAAGCAGCAGAATGATAGGGAAAGATGGTATATGATTGACAGCTCGTTCATGGTGACCCTTCCTGATACTTGGGGAATCAAGCAGAAATTCATTCTCCTCCCTATAAACAAGTGGAATGAAAAATATCAGAGGGTATTCCTTGGAGGCCTTACTTGTGACAGCCAGGATTACTACAATGCAGATGCGCATGCCAATGCCATTTATCTTCCTATTACAGATGACAAGGAGGAACCTCTCTACATCGGCTTTTTCCATACTGGTGCATATCAGGAATCAATATCAGGTTATGGTGGAATCCAGCACTGTCTTCAGCCTGCTCCGAAACATATCATTATCGACAAGGATGAGGACGGCAACTATACCACCAAGCTCTTCAGCAAGGAGCAGACATATAAATCCATGTTGAAAATTCTTGGTTATTAGTATTTTTATGTTAACTATATCAAATAACGAGATAAAAAGGATACGCTCTCTGCAACAGAAAAAGTTCCGTGATGAATCGGGGCTGTTTGTCGTGGAAGGCGAAAAAATGGTTGCGGAAGCTTTGGCTTCCGCTTTTTCCGTTGAATCTGTTTATAGGAAAGAAGAAATCGGAGAAGAGGCCATGAAGAAGATCAGCAGCCTTTCCTCCCCTTCCCCTGTTCTTGCCGTAGTGCGAAAGCCATCGGACATTGCTCCAGATTCGGTCGCCGAACTGGACAGGCTTATCGGTAATAAAGGTTTCTACATAGGTCTTGATTCAATACGCGATCCCGGTAATCTGGGAACCATAATCCGTATTGCTGACTGGTTCGGAGCCGATGCCGTATTCGCCTCTGCTGATACTGTCGATCTTTTCAATCCGAAGACCGTTCAGGCTACCATGGGGGCTATATTCAGGGTCAGATTCCATTATGTTTCCCTGCCAATGCTCTCTGAAAGAATATTGAAAGCATCAGGCAAGGTCTATGGAACTTTTCTTGACGGCAGGAACATATATTCAAGAGAACTTGAAACAGGAGAGAATTCCCCGGTGATGATTGTCACGGGAAATGAATCTGAAGGCATATCCGAACAAATCGGAAAGCTGGTTTCTGACAGACTTTTCATTCCTCCGTTCCCTTCAGACAGACAAGGTTCGGAATCATTGAATGCAGCTGTAGCCACTGCAATCACTCTTGCTGAATTTAGGAGAAGAATCATTACGGCTTAGTCCCTAAAGAACATTGACCATGAACACTATTGAACCGGTACTGCTCAAAGAACTTAACGACACCGATTACCTTTCACTTATTAAATTCAGAATCAGGAAGATTCTGATGATATGCAGCCATTATGACGCCTTCATTCTCGAGGAGGACGGTCAGATTGAAAGCCAGATATATAAGGAGTACCTTGACCTGAACTTGAGCAATCCGCCAAAATTCGTATGGGTGACGGATTCGGAGCAGGCCCGTAGGGTACTTGAAGGCAATTCTGACATTGATATGGTTATCTGCATGTACAACTTTGCTGACAATGAGGTGCTTTCCCTTGCCAATTCCATAAAACAGGGCGAGAGGAAAATCCCATTTGTACTTCTGACACATTTTTCCAAGGAAATATACAGGAGACTTCAGGCACAGGACACTTCTGCGGTTGACTATGTGTTCAGCTGGCATGGAAATGCAGACCTGATTGTGGCAATTGTAAAACTGTTCGAGGACTTGAAAAATGCCGAGAACGACATTCTGAAGGTAGGTGTACAGGCCATTCTCCTTGTAGAGGATTCTGTCAGGTACTATTCGACCTATCTTCCTGAACTGTATAAACTAGTGCTCAAACAGAGCTCCGAATTCCTCAAGGAGACACTGAATGAGCACCAGCGGAAGTTCCGCAAGCGTTCCCGTCCGAAAATCCTGCTTGCAACCAACTACGACGATGCCATCAGCATGTACACCAAGTACAAGTCCAACTTGCTCGGAGTCATTTCTGACGTGGGATTCACAGTACATAAGGAGGACAGGGCGGAAGATGAGAAACTGGATGCCGGTATCGACCTTGTCAGACATATCAGACAGGATGATCCTTTCATGCCGATACTTCTTCAGTCTTCACAGGAGAGCATGGCTGACATTGCCAAAGAACTTGGAGTGGGTTTCCTTCGCAAATGGTCAAAGACTCTGATGCTCCAGCTTTCGGATTATATTGGAGAGGAATTCGGTTTCGGAGACTTTGTCTTCAGAGGTCCGGATAATGTGGAATATGGACGTGCAGTCAATCTGAAAGAGTTCGAAGAACGGATTAGGGAGGTTCCGGATGAGGTACTTCTGCACAATACTTCCAAGAATATGTTCTCCAAATGGTTCATGGCCAGAGGACTTTTCACGCTTGGTACTCTGTTCAAGTCCGTGCAGGGCAGCCACTTCCCTACTACCACAGATTTGAGGAACTATGTGAGCCAGCAGATTCATGATTTTCATGCACTGACCGGCCGTGGAGTCATTGCCCATTTCGACATGAACGGTTACGAGAGATATATCTGGTTCGCAAGGATGGGTGAAGGTTCCCTAGGTGGGAAAGCAAGGGGCCTGGCATTTCTTAACAGCTTGGTTTACAAGCATTCCCTTGCAGCCAAATATGAAAATGTTAGGATTTCCATACCTCGCACTATCGTAGTAGCCACGGACTATTTTGACCAGTTCATAATTGAAAACGGTCTCCAATATGTGATAGATTCGGATATTTCAGATGAGGATGTACTTTCGGAGTTCGTGTCTTCCCGTCTGCCGGAAGAGCTTGTGGAACAACTGAGAGTGTTTGTGGCAACTGCTACTTCACCTCTTGCCGTGCGTTCAAGTTCAAAACTGGAAGACAGTAATTATCAGCCATTTGCCGGAGTTTACTCCACGTATATGATACCTTTGGTCGAGAATAAGGACCAGATGCTCCGTATGCTTGAGAAGGCAATCAAGAGTGTCTATGCTTCGGTTTATTATGTAGGAAGCAGGACTTATATCCAGACAACGGCAAATCTTCTGAGTGAGGAAAAAATGGCTGTTATTGTCCAGAGTATCTGTGGTACCGAGCATGACGGGCTTTACTATCCCCTGCTTTCAGGAGTCGCACGTTCGGTGAATTTCTATCCGATTGGCAGCGAGAAGGCAGAAGACGGAATAGTGAACCTTGCATTCGGTCTTGGAAAGACTGTTGTGGATGGAGGCTGCACACTGAGATTCAATCCGAAGTTCCCGAAGAAGATTCTTCAGCTGTCAGACCCGAAACTTGCACTAAGGGATACGCAGAAGATGATGTATGCCCTCGATCTGAGGCCCGGAGCATTCAAGATTTCGAGAAATGAAGGGATTAACCTTGCCCATCTGCCAATAGCTGAACAGATTGAGAAATATCCTCATCCTGAGCTGGTTGCATCCACATTCAGCATAGAGAACAACAGGATGGTTCCTGGTGTTTCTGCCCGAGGACCGCGTGTGGTCTCATTTGATTCCATTCTCAGATACGGACGTTTCCCTCTGGCTGCCATAATCAGGGATATTCTCGAAATATGCCGCAATGAACTTATGTGTGATGTGGAGATGGAATTCGCTGCTGATACCGTGAGAGGATCTGATGGACAGGAACTTGTGCTCAAACTCCTGCAAGTCAGACCTGTAGGTGAATACTTCAAGGACAGCGAGGCTGATATGGAGCAGATACGCTCAAGAATCTCAACGGAGCTGGTCACCTCGCAAAAGGCACTTGGCTCCGGTGCGATAACCGGCATCAGTCACATCATATACCTGCCACCGCAGAATTTCGACAGTGCCCATACTAACGAGATGGCTCAGGAAATCTCTCGTCTGAACACTGAAATGAAGGGCAGGAAGGGCGGATATCTGCTGGTCGGTCCTGGCAGATGGGGTTCTTCAGACCCATGGCTTGGCGTTCCTGTTGCCTGGAGCGATATTTCTGAGGCAAGGCTTATTGTCGAATGTGCCATTCCCGGTTATAGAATAGAGCCGAGTCAGGGTACCCATTTCTTCCAGAACATCACCTCCCTCGGAGTCGGTTACCTGACGGTGGATACGGTCGCCGGTGACGGAAGCATAGACTTTGCCGCACTTGATGCAATGCCTTGCATAAGTGAAAGCAAATGGGTGAAACTCATTGAGTTATCTCAAGAGGTGGTTGCCTACATTGACCGCTCCAGCGGAAGTGCAATCGTCGGAATCTAAGACTTCAACCTTAGATAAGAGTAAGCATGACTGCATCATGCGACGGAACTGCGACCCTGACTGCTTTGTCAGGGTTAAGTGTTTCTGTCACAGGGAGTTCCATCCATTCGAAGGCGTGAGGCGGAATCTTTAGTTCCATCTCTGTATCCTGTTCAGAGAAATTGGCTGCCACAAGTACTGTATGGTCTTTAAAGTCCCTTAGAAAAGCAAAATGCCTGTTTTTGTCGAAGCCTTCCGAACTATAGTTGCAATAGCACAAATCGTAAGTAGTCCCTTTCAGTATTGCCTCGTCAGAAGCTGCAAAGCGGATAGCTTTGGCGAAACGTACGAACACTTCGGCTTCAGTCCGTTCGAGTCCTGCCTGGGCAATCTTCTCAACATCAAGACTTGCATATGCCCCACAGCTGATGACTTTTCTAAGTCTGCGAACAGATCCGATGCTCCACCAGTCGAAAATGGTTGTCCTGCCGTCTTTTCCGCTGAATCCTTCCTCATCCATGCCGGCTTCACCCACTTCCTGACCGAAGTAAATCATGAAAGGAGCAGTATTGAACAAGAGGGAAACATATAGCGGAGCCATCATGTGCCGAGGATTTCTGCCAAAGAACTCCGATGCAAAACGCTGCTCATCATGATTCTCGATGAAATTCAGCATATATGGTTGCAAATCACCAAGATACTGCCAGTTCCTTGTAATTCCGGCAGTTGACTGCCAAAGCTCCACAGGCATGAAATCATCTCCGTTGTTCTTTTCTACGATGGTACGGAGAGTATCATAAAGCCCTGACTTGTCGTAAAGATAGTCGAATCCGACCTCGCGGATGTATTGAGAATAGAGGTCTTTCTTATAAACCTCTGCTATGAAAATCAGTTCGGGATGCTCTGATTTAGCTTTTCTGATGAGCCAGGTGAAAAATGCCGGTGGCACCAGTTCGACCATGTCGCACCTGAATCCGTCAACTCCCTTCCCTGCCCAGAATTCAATGATATCGGCCATCTTGTCCCATGTGGAAGTGTGGTCGTCACCGTAGTTGATCTTGACGGTCTCATACCAGTCGTTCATGCCAGGTGCAGGACTGTAGCAGTTGTTTCCCGTAGCCTTTGCCGGATTCTCTATGAAAGGCCCTATCTTACTATCTGGAGCGACAGGGAGGGTCAGAGGGGTGCCGGGATAATAGAAAAAATCATTTTCAGATTTCCAATGCACAGAATTGTCATCATCGGCTCCCAGTACAGGATGCCCCGGAACCGGGGAAATCTGACCATAATCCCTTGCCACATGATTTGGAACAAAATCAAGTATGACTTTAAGGCCTGCTTCGTGACTCCTGCTTACAAGGGCCTCGAATTCCTCCATCCTTCCGGACGGATTCTCTGCAAGATAAGGGTTTACGTCGTAATAGTCACAGATTGCATAAGGAGATCCCGCCCTTCCCTTTACTATTTGGGGATTGGATGCATGGCATCCGTTGCAGTTTTCCGTTGTCGAATGCCTGATTACGCCTGTGAACCATACATGGGTGCACCCGAGCCATTTCAGGTATTCGAGTGTCGCCTTGTCTATGTCTGAAAACTTACCGCTTCCGTTTTCAGACAGGGTACCGTTCTTTCGATTTGCTGATGAGGAATTGCCCCAGATTCTGGGGAACATCTGGTATATTATAGGTTTATCCATAAGGCTCATAAATACAAATAATCTTCACAAAAATAAAGATAATTTCCTCCTGTGACAAATAAAGTTCTCAACATTTTATGTTGAATAGGTGAAATTATTATATCTTTGTTCCCCATTTTATAAATATTCGTTTTGCACAGGAATCGGGAAATATAATTGATAATATGAAATATGCATTGGTAACAGGTGGCTCCAGAGGATTGGGTAGGGCTGTATGTCTGAAACTTTCACAGATGGGGATACCTGTAATAATTAACTATCAGTCCAACAAAGAGGCTGCAGAGCAGGTCAGGGATATGATCTTGGCAAACGGAGGTGATGCTTCACTCATGCAATTCAACGTAGCTGAC
>JALFNZ010000013.1 GCA_022774085.1 Bacteroidales bacterium | reverse complement strand
GGCGAAGACGGTTCCGTAAGGATATCCTGCCCAGTAGTTCTGCGTCGCAAGTATATATGGGCTCTGTGGTTGTTCAATGTACATTTCCACGAGTTTGTTAGCATTGAAGGTGAAATTGAAATCGGTTGTCCACCTGAAAATTCTGCGGTCAATGTTCAAGCTGCTCAGAGCCAGTTCCACTCCCCTGTTGGTCATGGTTCCCAGATTTGACAGCACCCTTGTGAAACCTGTGGTCGGATCGACAGGAATCTGTGCCAGGAGGTTGGTTGTACGTTTGTCATACAGATCGATGCTTCCGTCAAGGCGGTTGCCAAGGAATGCAAAGTCGACTCCAACGTTGACAGTGCGGGTCTTTTCCCATGAGAGTTTGTCGTTGGCTGGCGTAATTATCTGATAACCAAGGCCAAAATCGCTATATGAAGGATCTGAAGTCGATGCCAGTATATCGTAAGGACCTCCTTCTCCCGGATTTGGGGAGTTTCCTGCATAGCCGAAACTTACCCTGAGATTGAGCCTGTTAACCCATGATCTGCTGCTGAGGAAATCCTCTTTCGCCATGTTCCATATTGCTCCTGTAGACCATATTGGCTTGAACTGTACGCTCGGGTCGCTTCCAAAAAGGTTGGATTGGTCCACACGGATACTGGCGTTCAGCGAATATTTGTCCATAAGGGTATATGCGGCATTGGCATACATCGAAACGAAACGGTAGTCTGTCTCAGTCTGGGTATAGCCGTTCTGGTCAAAGATATTGACTGTAGCTGTTGCAAAAGCAGGCAGAGCAGGATTTTTGACTCCTTCAGTATGCAGTTTGTAATCATCATAGAGGATGTGCTGCATTGTCTGATAGTCATATCCTCTGAGAAATGAATTGTGACCGCTGTCAAGCCGGTCGCTGAATTCAAAACCGGCAAGGGCAGCTATTCTGTGGGTATTCGCCTTACCTATATCAAGATCCAGATTCAACTGATTCCGGACCGTATATGAGGTCTGACGATTGAAACTTGTATAGTAATGTCCACCGGATGATGGGAGAAAGGCCTCACCGGAAGTATTGGTAGCCTGAGCCCTTTCCACCCTGACGATGTAGGAATCTGCCGGAATGAAATTTTCCCCATTGCCGTTGGTGACAGAATATTGGAAACGACCTTCATAACTGAGGAAGTCAGTGAAGTTGATTCTCAGTCCTGCATTGGCGTTGATTCCTGTTGACTTATTGACAGTATAGTTCTTTCTGAAATCGCTGACTGGTTTGTATTCAAGTGAAATGCCAGTCATCTCCTCAATTCCCGAACGGTATTCATCTGTCATTATATAATTGCTCAGTGACAATTCATTGCCATCATCATCGAAATATGTCAGATATGGAATATCACTTAACTTCGGAGCAGTATATGAACGGCTTTTTGAATGATAGGCAGAGATTGACAAGTCAAGATTCAGCCACTTTGCAACATTCAGAACGTCACGGAAGAAAAAGCGGTAATCGTCGTTATAATCCCTGTATGACCCCTTGTCCCTCTGGTATTCAAGTGATGCGTAGAAAGTGCTTTTGTCGTTACCTCCGGAGAATGAAAGCGATTGGTTGTGAAGGAAGGCATTGCTCATGAAATATTTTTCATATTCCTTCCTGCCGTCTTTTGAGGCAAGGTCATTCAGGATTTCATCCCTCTGTGCAAGGGTTATTTCTCCATTGTAATATTGGTACATAGGTACTTCGTGCGGAAGGACTACCCTGTAGTCTCCCCTGCTGAGTCCGTATGTGCTCTTGTTTATGTCGGTCCATTTATATGTCTGGGGATCAAAGGCTGATATGGTCGCATCGATGAATTCGCGGCTTGTCATCATATCCTGATATTTGTAGTTCGGCTTGCCCTTGAAGGTGAATCCGGCATTGTAACTGATGGATAGTTTCTTGCCGGCACTTCCTGTCCTGGTCGTGACGACAATGACACCGTTTGCAGCCTGTGCTCCCCAGATAGAGGCCGCTGTTGCATCCTTGAGGAAGTTGATTGACTCCACGTCGTTGGGGTTGACCATCCTGTCCATCTGGGCCTTGGTCATTGAAACTCCGTCCACGATATAGAGGGGTTCCGTCTTCGAATTGATTGAAGATACTCCACGTATCAGGTACCGAACTCCATCTCCAGTCTGGGTGATGCTGAGACCTGTCGCACTTCCCTCAAGGCTTCGCAAAAGGCTGCCGTGCACCGTGGCCTGATCTCGGACTTCTGCCCCGGAAACATTTGCAAATGCTCCTGCAGAACGCTCACGTGAGATTGTCTGATAACCGGTTACGACTATTCTTTCAAGAGTGTGCGCCTCTTCTTCAAGGACAACATCGATTACACTTTTCTTTCCTATCCGGACAGCCTGCTCACGCATTCCGATAAAGCTGAAGACCAACTCAGTGCCTTCGTCGTCAGGCACTTCAATCGAATAACGGCCGTTCATGTCGGCGAATACACCTTTGTTAGTTCCTTTCAGATATATGTCTGCGGCAGCAAGGGCGTCGCCGGTTGCATCCGACACTGTACCGCTGATTTTTCTTGTTCCTGAACTTGTATTGCCTTGTTCGGCTGAAGGAACTGGTACAGAAAGCGCAATCTGCTT
>JALFNZ010000009.1 GCA_022774085.1 Bacteroidales bacterium | reverse complement strand
ACTCGTCCGTTCTCGGGCTTGAAGAGATATTCCTGATTATGATTCTGCGGGGGATAGTCTTCTCCTGCGGCAATCTTCTGATAGCCCACTGAACAGACGGTAAGGCCCCACTGCTCGTCACGCTCGTTCTGTGCTATATATTTGATTGGTTCCATAGTATTGGTGTTGTGGTTACAAAGCTTTGACGGTGCAAGTTTAATTAGAAATTTTGAAGTAACTGCAGAAAATGTCAATAAATTTATATTGAATGCCAAAAAACATACGATATAGTCATGTAATTCGTGATAAATTTGCGTACCCAACATATATAAATATCACTAAAACATGGAAATTTCTAATTATTTAGCAGTCGATTTAGGTGCTACGAGCGGCAGGACCGTACTTGCCACTTTCGATGGCCAGAAAATAGAGATGCGAGAGCTCACCAGATTCAAGAACCCTATGATTCCTATGGGTGGACACATGTTCTGGGACATTGCTGGCCTATATAACGAAGTACTGCTCGGCCTTAGAAAAGTGGCCGACGAAGGCATACATCTCGACTCTATCGGAATTGACACATGGGGATGTGATTTCTCTTATTTCGGCAATGACGGCCAGCTCCTCGGCATGCCTTACTGCTATCGCGACAGCCACACAGAAGGCGCTCAGGAGAAATTCTTTGAAAGAATGCCTGCAGAGGAGGTCTACAGACGTACCGGCATCCAGTTCATGGATTTCAATTCGCTGTTCCAGCTTGACACAATCAAGCGCAACGGCGGTTCGGCTCTCGAAGCTGCCGACAAGATACTTTTCATACCAGACGCGCTCATGTTCATGCTCACAGGAAAGGCAGTCTGCGAATACACAGTGGCATCGACATCCCAGATGCTCAATCCTGTCACAGGAGACCTTGACGAAGAAATCCTCAAGACTCTCGGCATCCCACGCGAAAGATTCGGCAAGCTCACACAGCCAGGCACTGTGGTAGGACAGCTTACCCCTCAGGTGCAGGAGTTCACTGGCCTTCCGGCAATAGATGTGATTGCTGTCGCAGGGCATGATACAGGATCTGCAGTAGCTGCTGTTCCTGCTGAGAACGAAGAATATGCATATCTGAGCTGCGGCACCTGGTCGCTTCTCGGCATCGAGACTCCTGACGCCATCATCACTGACGAAAGCTTCCGTCAGAATTTCACCAACGAGGGTGGAATCGAGGGTACCACACGATTCCTCAAGAACATCTGCGGTCTCTGGATATTCGAGCAGTGCCGCAAGGAGTTCAAGGATGCACCGGAAGGAGTTGCGGAGCTCGTCGCTCTCTGCGACACCACAGACTTCGGCAGTCTCATCGACCCGGACGCAGCATGCTTCAGCCATCCGGCTTCGATGACTGCAGCCATCAACGACTACTGCACAAAGACAGGTCAGGCCGTACCTCAGACTCCAGCAGAATATTGCAGACTCATATTCAGAAGCCTCGCGCTCAGATACCGTCAGGTAGTGGAGATCCTCGCGAGCATGGCTCCGTTCAGCATCAAAAAGCTCCATGTCATCGGCGGAGGCTCCCTCAACAAGTACCTCATGCAGTACGCCGCCAATTCGCTTGACATGCCGGTGATCTGCGGTCCTGTCGAAGGTACAGCCCTCGGCAACGTGCTCATGCAAATCAAATCCGCAGGCAAGGTAGAGACTCTTTCTCAGATGCGGGCGATTTCCGCAGCTTCAGTAGAACTCAAGACTTATCATCCTCAGGACACAGAGGAATGGAACAGGGCATACACAGATTTCCTTGATGTCCAGAAACGATACAACAATCAATAAACCACATAAAAATTATGAAAGAAGCACTTATTCATCAGGCTTTTGAAATCGCCAAAGAGCGATACGCAGCCCTGGGTATTGACACAGAACAAGGTCTCGCACAGCTTCAGAACTTCCACCTCAGCATGCACTGCTGGCAGGCAGATGACGTAAAGGGATTTGAAGTACAGGCAGGAGCCCTCACCGGAGGTATCCAGTCAACAGGTAACGATCCTGGCGCAGCACGCAACATCGACGAACTCCGCGCAGACGTCCTCAAGGCAAAGAGCCTCATCCCGGGTACCCACAGACTCAACCTCCACGAGATTTACGGTGACTTCCAGGGCAAGGTAGTTGACCGCGATGAAGTGACTGTAGAGCACTTCCAGAGCTGGATCGACTGGGCTAAGGAGCACGATACAAAGCTCGACTTCAACTCGACTTCATTCTCACATCCTAAGAGCGGAAACCTCTCTCTCTCAAATCCTGACGAGAGCATCCGCAGCTTCTGGGTAGAGCACACAAAGCGCTGCCGTGACATTGCTGATGCTATGGGTAAGGCCCAGAATGACCCTTGTATAATGAACGTGTGGGTACATGACGGCTGCAAAGACGTATCCGTAAACCATATGCTCTATCGCGAGACTCTCAAGAAGTCACTCGACGAGATCTTCGCTGAGAAGAAGGAGTGGATGAAGGACTGCATCGAAGGAAAGGTATTCG
Source organism: Bacteroidales bacterium (assembly GCA_022774085.1). GTDB lineage: Bacteria > Bacteroidota > Bacteroidia > Bacteroidales > UBA932 > Cryptobacteroides. The sequence continues at coordinate 8,745 of JALFNZ010000009.1, read as the reverse complement.
GAATCGGTCTCGAGAGCTTCACTGTAGGTTCACACGATTTCTACACAGCATATGCAGCAAAGAACAACATGATGCTCACCATCGACACAGGACACTATCACCCTACAGAAATCCCAGGTGACAAGGTATCTGCAGTCCTCCAGTTCGTTCCTGAGCTCATGCTCCACGTAAGCCGTCCAGTACGTTGGGACTCAGACCACGTGACAATCATGGATGACAACACCCAGGACCTCTTCTCAGAGATTGTACGCGCAGGCGCACTTGACAGAGTACACTACGGACTCGACTTCTTCGACGGATCGATCAACCGAATCGGCGCTTACGTCATCGGTTCACGCTCTGCACAGAAGTGCATGCTCAAGGCCCTTCTCGAACCAAGGGAACTCATCAGCAAGCATGAGCTCGCAGGCGACACATTCGAGGTTCTCCAGCTCATCGAGGAAGGAAAGACAATGCCTTGGAATGCAGTTTACGACGAGTTCTGCGTCCGCAACAACGTTCCTGTCGGCAACGACGTGATTGCAGTGATCAAGGATTACGAAAAAGCAATTCTCGCTACAAGATAATAGACTTGGTCATGAACAGAATTGTATTGAACGAATTCCAATGAATATTCTTATAGGACTTCTAATTATTGCGGTCGGAGCATTCTGCCAGTCAAGCAGCTATGTTCCGATCAACAAGATCAGGAAATGGAGCTGGGAAAGCTACTGGCTCATTCAGGGCGTGTTCGCATGGCTCGTCTTCCCTGTACTCGGCGCCCTTCTAGCCGTACCTCAGGGACACGGACTCTTCGAACTCTATGCAGCTTACCCTAAGGAGACACTCCTGACAATGGTCTTTGGAGTACTCTGGGGTGTAGGCGGCCTTACATTCGGACTCTCGATGCGCTACCTCGGCGTGGCACTCGGCCAGTCCATAGCACTCGGAACATGCGCTGGTCTCGGAACCGTCATGGGTCCGGTGCTCCTCGACCTCTTCTTCCCTGAGCTCAACGCTCTTGCTTCACTCACAGCTGCCGTAATCATCGGCGTTGTCGTAACCCTTCTCGGAATCGCCATTATCGGTGTAGCAGGAGGAATGAAGTCAGCAAGCCTTTCAGAGGAAGAAAAGAAGGAGGCCGTGAAGGACTTCAACTTCCCTAAAGGACTCGCCATCGCGCTTCTTGCAGGATTCATGAGCGGATGCTTCAACGTAGGACTTGAGTTCGGAAAGGACATCAACTTCGGAGAGCTCACTCAGCCTATGTTCCGCACTCTCCCTGCCACCCTCCTCGTCACAATCGGAGGATTCGTGACAAATGCCGTGTACTGCCTCTACCAGAACAGCCGCAACAAGACTTTCGCCGACTATAAGGACGGTAAACTCTGGGCATCGAACATCCTGTTCTGCGCCCTTGCAGGACTTCTCTGGTACAGTCAGTTCTTCGGACTCTCCCTCGGCCGCAGCTTCTTCGAGGCTGGCAGCGCGATGGACACACTCGCATTCTGTATCCTCATGGCACTGAATGTTACATTCTCAAATGTCTGGGGTATCATCCTCAAGGAGTGGAAGGGCTGCTCAAAAAAGACTATATTTGTACTTGTAACTGGAATTGCAGTCCTTATCCTAAGTTCATTCCTTCCGGAATTACTTAAATAAAGCATGAATCCCGAACGAAAGCAAGGGATATATAACGAAAAGAAAATGTCAACATCTATATTAGAAAACCGTCCGGCTCTGGCCGCCGCCGTTTGGCAGGTGGCCGAGACCGCCGGATATCTTTGGGAAAAAGGTTGGGCAGAGCGCAACGGCGGCAACATCACCGTCAACATCACAGAACACGTCGACGATGAAATGCGCAGAATGCCTGCAATCAGCGAGCCTAAGGCAATCGGAACAGTTCTTCCCGAGTTGAAAGGCTGCTGGTTCTACTGCAAGGGAACACAGAAAAGAATGCGTGACCTCGCACGTGACCCTATGGCAAACGGATCGATCATCCGCATCCTTGACGACTGCGCAAGCTATGAGATTGTAGCTGACAATCCTGTGATGCCGACTTCCGAGCTTCCGTCACACCTTAGCGTACACAATTATCTGCTTGCAAAGGGATCGCCTTACCGCGCATCCCTCCATACACACCCTATCGAACTCGTGGCGATGACCCACAACAAGAAGTTCATGGAAAAGGATGTGGCGACAAGACTGCTCTGGTCCATGATTCCTGAGACCAAGGCATTCTGTCCTCGCGGACTCGGAATGGTACCTTACCTTATGCCAAGCGGCGTAGAACTCGCTGAAGCCACCATCAAGGCCATCGACGATGACTACGATGTGGTGATGTGGGAGAAGCACGGAGTGTTCGCAGTTGATACAGACATCATGTCCGCTTTCGACCAGGTGGACGTTCTGAACAAGGCTGCGCTCATATACATCGCATCAAGGAACATGGGCTTCGAGCCTGACGGCATGACTGACGCCCAGATGAAGGAACTCACGGACACATTCGGACTTCCGAAATAGCAAAAAGAAGAATGAGGGGAACTAAGGTTTTCCTCATTCTTCTTTATATCTTTATCTCAGATTTAAACACATTGAAATGAAGAAGAGTATCTTATCTGGACTCATTGCAGTCTTTTGTCTGTCGGCTTCATGCGGTTCAGACAATGAGAATCCTTTCGGCAAAGCAAAATGGACCGGTACTTCCGAGAAGGTTCTGTATTCAGATTTCCTGCCTCAGTTCATCATCTCCGCAGACATGTCTTTTGAAGATGAGACTTCACGTGCTTCACTTCTTTTCGGAGGCAACGACCCTCGCCTGATGGACGCTGACCTCAACATAATGGGAGTGGAGAATGCCAAGGACGAGTCATTCGTGCGAGTGGAGCTGGACAGACAGAACAAAGTCATAAACGTCTACAGGACAGGTTATACAAAGGCCGACAAGCCAGGCAAGGTCTTCCAAAGTCTTGAGATTGCAGACAGCCTTCTTGTTGCTGATACATGGAACCTCAGCGTAACAGCAACTTACAGCCAGCTGCGCATCCGACTCAATGGTAATAATATCGGTCAGGTCAATGTCGGCCCTCTTGGCCAAGGTGGAGACTACATCGCCTATCCGCAGCTTTCCGACGCCGGATGGATGGTGGAAAAAGGACATAAGGCCAAGGTCAGCAACATCGAAGTGAAGGAGGTACGCAAGCCTAACGCCGTCTTATATTATAATAAAGGCATGACAGAGACAGGCACAGACGAAACTGTACTCTGCGAGACATCTCATGGTGGAATGCCAGTGCTCCGCAACACATTCACCCTTAAAGACAAGGAGATAGAGTCTGCAACACTTTATGCTACCGCCCGCGGAATATACGAATTGAACATAAATGGTTCAAGAGTAGGCGAAGACTTCCTTGCCCCGGGACTTTCACAGTACAACAAACATCATTATTATCAGACATATGATGTGAAAGACCTTCTTTCAGGTGGAGAGAACGGCATCATGGCTATGCTTGGAGAAGGCTGGTGGTCCGGAGACCTCACATTCGGAAGCGGGAACCGCAACTACTTCTCTGACCAGCTGGCTCTACTGGCACGTCTTGAAGTACGCTACAAGGACGGAGGTTCAACAACCATGGTAACAGATCCTGCCACATGGGAAGTCACAACTGACGGTCCAGCAGTCTATGCCAGCCTTTTCCAGGGTCAGGTTACTGATGCACGCAGGGACCTCAATGACGCCACTTGGAAACAGGCTGAAGAGATCACACTTGAGGGTCATATGTCAGATGAGACATTCGGCGCAACAGCTCCACGCACAGACATCTATGACGACTGGCATCTGGTGCAGCAGACTGACCCGTCGCCAAAAGTATATACTGTTCTGACGGCTCAGAGCATGAGCGAACCACGTCCGGGAGTATATATCTATGACATGGGACAGAATTTCGCCGGCATACCGAGTGTCACACTCAAGGGACTGAAGGAAGGACAGCAACTTCGTTTCCGTTTCGCAGAAGTACTCTATCCCGACCTCAAGGAATACAAGGGTAACGAGGGAATGGTCATGCTGGAAAACATCCGTGGAGCCATGGCTCAGGACATTTATATCGCATCAGGCGCAGCCAAGGAGATATTCGAACCACATTTCACACTTCATGGATATCGTTACATGGAAATCACCGGCGTCGACACACCTCCTGCACTTGAAGATGTGAAAGGTCTGGTCATCAGTTCCGTACAGGATTTCACAGCCCATTACGAAAGCAGCAATCCGCTTGTGAACCGCCTCTGGGACAACATCAGATGGTCAATGCTTGCTAACTTCATCAGCATCCCGACCGACTGTCCTCAGCGCAATGAAAGAATGGGATGGGGCGGCGACATCAGCGTATTCAGCCGCACAGCCACGTATCTCGCAGATGTAAATGATTTCATGTTCCGTCACACTCAGGCCATACGCGACGTGCAGATGCCTGACGGCAGAATGCCGGACGTGGCTCCTCTGGGAGGTGCATTTGGTGGTCTTCTCTGGGGAAGTTCGGGACTTACCATCCCTTATGAATGCTATCGTCAATACGGAGACATCACAATCCTTGAAGAGAACTATGACGCCATGCAGCGTTATATGGAACTCGTTGCCGACAAATACATCGAAAAGGAAACAGGTCTGATGACTCAGGGCAACCGCATCTTCGGTGGACTCGGTGACTGGCTCGGTCCTCAGAACGGCCAGCTGGACAATACAGCAATCTGGGATGCATACTATATCTTCGACCTTCAGATAATGGAAGAGGCCGCAGCTGCCCTCGGACGCGAAGAAGATGCAGCACTTTACGCGCAGAGACTGGCAGAGCGCAAGAACGCATACGTTGAAAGATATTTCAACAAGGAGACAGGACGTTTCATTGCATCCGATTATCCTCGCAGCAAAGCGGGACAGGAAATCCACATCCAGAGCAGCTATGTGCTCCCTCTCGCTTTCGGAATCATCGAGGACGAGGCTCTGCGTGAAAAAGTTCTGAACAACCTCGTTGAGACAGTCAAGAATCCGGGAATCACCGACAACGGCATCAAATGCCCACCTTACTCTCTGATGACAGGTTTCATCACCACAGCATGGATCAGCAAGGCTCTCAGCGAGAACGGACGAAGCGACATGGCATACAAGCTTCTCCAGCAGACCTCGTATCCAAGCTGGCTCTATCCTGTGACACAAGGTGCGACATCGATATGGGAGCGTCTTGATTCATACACTCATGAAAGAGGATTCGGAGGAAACAACTCCATGAACTCGTTCAACCACTACTCTTTCGGAGCAGTCGGACAGTGGATGATAGCCAACTCCCTCGGCATCGACAGAGACCCTTCAAAGCCTGGATTCGAGCATTTCATCCTCAAGCCTGAGGCAGACCCTACCGGTCAGATGAAATGGGCGAAAGGATGGTACGACACGCCTTACGGCCGCATCAGCAGCAGCTGGAAACTTGTAGGAAACAAGGTGGAATACGAATTCACCATCCCTGAAGGATGCACCGCCACCCTCCGCATCCCTGGCATCCCTGAACAGGAGCTCAGTGCCGGAAGCTACAGGTTCTGATCGGATTCCTTATCGACTGACTTATCCTTCAGGAGTGTGCTTGGAGGAAAGCCGAAATGCTTCTTGAATTCTCTCGAGAAGGTCATCGGAGAAGACGAACCTACCTTGTAGGCAACCTCGCTCACAGAAAACTTACCTGACTTGAGGCCGACCCAAAAGGGTCGGCCTCTTTCAAATATTTTTAGAAAAATTCTCAAAATGATGTGTTAAAGTTCCGAGGAGGACAAACGATGAAACGGAAGAATAGAGAAGTGCTTCGATGTGCTCTAAACGAGTACCGATACGCCAATCGTGTGTTAGAAATCCTACTCGTGTGGCAGTGAGATTCGCTGATGAGGATTTGTGGTTGACACAGAGTCAGTTGGCGGAGATTTACGATACTACGAAACAGAATATCAGCCTGCATATTGAGAATATTCTCAAGGATGGGGAGTTGGATCCGATTCGAACTGTCAAGGATTTCTTGACGGTTCGTCAGGAAGGAAATCGTCAAGTGCAGAGAAATATTGTTCACTATAACCTTGACATGATCATCGCTCTCGGATATCGCGTCCAGTCACAGGTGGCAGTGCGTTTCCGCAGGTGGGCTACGCAGAGGCTTCATGAGTATATTCAGAAGGGTTTTGCGATGGATGATGAGAGGCTGAAGCAGGGTGGAAACAGGTATTTCCGTGAGCTTTTGCAGCGTATCAGGGATATCCGCAGTAGCGAGCGCAACTTCTATCAGCAGGTAACGGATATATATGCGACAGCTGTCGACTATGATCCTCGTAGTGATATGACGAAGACATTCTTTGCGACTGTGCAGAATAAATTGCATTATGCAGTCCATGAGAATACCGCGGCAGAGGTCATATATAATCGTGTGGATAACGAAAAGCCGTTCGTGGGAATGACTAACTTCAAGGGTAACTATGTTACCAAGGACGACGTGAAGATTGCCAAGAATTATCTTTCAGAAGTGGAGTTGCAGAGGCTGAATCTTCTCGTATCCGGATTCTTGGACTTTGCTGAGTTCCAGGCTTTGGAGATGAATCCGATGACTATGAAAGACTGGATTGAGGCTCTGGATGGTCAGATAACCGCTCATAAGAGAAAGGTCCTGATCGGGAAAGGAACAGTGTCGCATGCTCAGGCGATTCAAAAAGCAGAGCATGAGTTTGAAATATATCGCCAGCGCGAGATGGAAATGCTGGAGAGCGATTTCGATAGAGAGATAAAAAAACTCAAAGAAAAGAACTGATTTTTAGGGTTCGGTGTTCACGGACCCTAAAATCGTTTAAAAAATGGGTATGCGGATTTGCGCGTGTTATAGACTCGGGAACTTGAGGAGGAACTTAAAAACACGTCCAGAACGCCCTACAAGCCACTTGTGGAAATAATGAAAATTAAATGAAATAAAAAGATTTGGTGTTAAGAATGCCTAAAATGCCTTCATCTCGGCGGAAAGTGTAAAAATTTGATAGATTCCGCTGAGTTGCGAACATTTTTTGTTATTTTTGTGCAAAACGAAGCAGTTATGATGATAGGTAGAATAGCGGAAAAAGAGAAACTGATTAAAGCATATGAATCAGAATATTCTCAGTTTGTAACCGTATATGGACGTCGAAGAGTTGGCAAGACATTCTTCGTAAGGGAAACCTTTAACTATACATTTACATTCGAGCATGCGGGACTCGCAAATTCACCGATGAAAAAGCAACTCAAGGCTTGGCAGTCTTCACTCAAGAATGCTGGCAGAAAAGTAGCATTGCCTAAAACGTGGATTGAAGCTTTTGATCAACTCAAAGATCTTATCAAAGAGGATTGCTCCTCCAAGAAGGTGATCTTTATAGATGAAATGCCTTGGATGGATACCCTTCATTCAGGTTTCATTGCCGCTCTTGAAAATTTCTGGAACGGCTGGGCGTCAGGAAGAAAAGATATCCTGCTCATAGTATGCGGTTCAGCAACTTCATGGATCATAAATAAACTGATTAAAAATCACGGGGGGCTGAGAGGTCGCGTAGCCACTAAAATCAATATCAAGTCATTTACACTCAAGGAATGCGAGGAATATGCTGAGGCTTTCAAATTAGGCATGAGCAGACGTCAGATTCTGGAATCCTATATGATTATGGGTGGAGTTCCATTCTATTGGACATTTATTGACAGGGGCAAGAGTCTTGCACAGAATATCGATGATATGTTCTTTAATCCTGATGGAGACCTTCATAATGAATATGATGACCTGTATGCTTCATTGTTTAGAAATCCAGGCCCATATATCAAGATTATAGGCGCTCTTGGAACCAAACGCGTAGGCCTGTCCCGCGATGAAATAATTTCTGCAGCTGGTGTACCAGATAACGGTAATGTCAGTACAATGCTCGAAGATCTGGAGTACTGTGGGTTCATAAGAAAGTATAACCATATCGGTTTTAAGAAGAAGAATGCAATTTACCAGTTGATGGATCCGTTCACTCTCTTCTACTTTAAGTTTATGCAGAATAATGAGAGGAATGATGAACATTTTTGGTCACACAATCAGGGAACCCCATTGTATTATAACTGGTGTGGCCTTGCTTTCGAAAGAGTATGTCTTCACCATGTTGCACAGATTAAAGCAGCACTTGGCATTGAGGGCATCATCAGCAACGTGTGTTCTTGGAAGAGTGAATCTATCGACTCAAATATGAAAGGCGCACAAATAGACTTGGTTATTGAACGTAACGATAATGTGATTGACCTTTGTGAAATAAAATATACCAAAGAGAAATTCACTATAAGTGCAGAGTATAACGAGAATATCCAGAATAAGCGCGCTCGATTTATAGAGGAACTTAAACCTGATCAGGCAATTCATCTGATACTGATTTCAGCGAGCGAAGTGCATAGGAATGACTACTCTGATGAGTTTCAGAAAATCATACATGCAGATGCTTTATTTTTATAAAAATAGTTAGCATCTCGGCGGAATCTAACTGATTAAGACACTTTCCGCCGAGATGCAGGCATTTTCCACCAACTGATTGACCTTCACTGAAAGAGGTTGACACTTTTGGGGAGGTTAAACTAAGATTGTTTACACATTCACTGGACCGGTTTACATCGGATGGTCCATTCCCCTAAAGTGGTTGTCAAACGTACTGTTTCCGTTGACATGATGCTGGAAGACGAGAGTCTTCCTT
>JALFNZ010000163.1 GCA_022774085.1 Bacteroidales bacterium | reverse complement strand
CAGAGCACCAAGAACAATGCCCGTACAAGAAAGGGTAAGAAGAAGACTGTTGCAAACAAGAAGAAGGCAACCAAATAATCGATGAATTATGGCAAAGAAAACAACATCAACTAAGAAGAGAGTTGTCAAGGTTGAAGCTTATGGCGAGGCTCATATTTCATCAACCTTCAACAATGTTATCGTTACCCTCACTAACAGTGTAGGTCAGGTTATCAGCTGGTCTTCAGCAGGTAAGAGCGGTTTCAGGGGTTCAAAGAAGAACACTCCGTACGCTGCTCAGGTTGCCGCTGAGGATGCTGCAAAAACTGCGTATGATCTTGGTCTTCGCAAGGTAAAAGCTTATGTGAAAGGTCCGGGAGCAGGACGTGAGTCCGCAATCAGGACAATCCATGGCGCAGGTATCGAAGTTACAGAGATTATCGACGTCACTCCTATGCCACACAATGGTTGTAGACCTAAAGGCCGTCGTAAAGTTTAATTTTGTAACATATATTAAGGAGATATTACTATGGCAAGATATATTGGACCAAGTACAAAAATCGCACGTAAATTCGGCGAGCCTATTTTCGGAACGGATAAGGACTTTGAGAAAAGGAATTACCCTCCGGGACAGCACGGTCTTGCTAGCAAGCGCAAGAAAAAATCCGAGTACGGTATTCAGTTGAGAGAGAAACAGAAAGTTAAATACACTTACGGACTTCTCGAGAGACAGTTCCGCAACCTGTATGAGAAAGCTTCCCGCATGAAAGGACAGAAAGGTGAGAACCTTATCATCCTCCTTGAGTCTCGTCTCGACAACATTGTTTACCGTATGGGTGTAGCTCCTACAAGAGCAGCTGCACGTCAGCTTGTTTCTCATGCTCACATCACTCTCAACGGAATCGTTTGCAACATCCCTTCAGCTATCGTTAAGCCAGGTGACGTTGTTGCAGTACGCGAGAGATCAAAGAGTCTTGAGGTTATTACAAACAGCCTTGCTTCAGCAGCAAAATACTCTTGGATCGAGTTTGACGCAAAGACCCTCACCGGAAAATATCTCAACACTCCTGTCAGAACAGAGATTCCTGAGAATATTGACGAGCAGCTTATCGTCGAGCTTTACTCTAAATAATAATTAACACCAAAAAAGAAGTTTTATGGCAATCTTAGCATTTCAGAAACCAGACAAGGTGATAATGCTCGAAGGAAGTGAGACCGTCGGCCGCTTCGAGTTCAGGCCTCTTGAGCCTGGATACGGACAGACCATCGGAAATGCACTCCGTCGTATCTTGTTGTCTTCTCTGGAAGGTTTTGCTATCAATTCAATCAAGATTTCCGGAGTTGACCAGGAATTCTCCACCATCCCGGGCGTGATTGAAGGAATGCAGGACATCATTCTCAACCTCAAGCAGGTGCGTTTCAAGAGAATGGTCGAGTCTGTTGATTCCGAGGTGGCAAATATCGTAATCAGCGGCAAGCAGGAGTTTACCGCAGAAGATATTTCAAAAGGATTGTCTTCTTTCAAGGTGCTTAACCCTGAACTGCACATCTGTTCTCTTGAGCCTTCAGTCAAATTGGAGATTACCCTCAACATCAACAAGGGACGTGGTTTCGTTCCTGCTGATGAAAACAGGGATCCGGATGCTGTTATCGGAACTATTCCGGTGGACGCAATCTACACTCCGATCAAGAATGTCAACTGGACAGTGGAGAACTGGCGTGTAGAGCAGAAGACCGACTACGAGAAGCTTAATCTGGAGGTTGTGACAGATGGTTCCATCTCTCCTAATTCAGCTATTCAGGAGGCTGCAAACATCCTTATCTATCACTTCAAACTTTTCACCGACGATAAGAAGCTTTCGCTTGAGAGTTCTATCGAGTCTGAGTCTAAAGAGCTTGATGAGGAGTCACTCCACATGAGACATCTCCTTCTCACTAAACTTTCTGACATGGGTCTTTCAGTAAGGGCTTACAACTGTCTTAAAGCAGCTGATATCGATACCTTCGCTGATCTGGTTTCTTACTCAAGGTCTGAGCTGATGAAGTTCAGAAACTTCGGAAGGAAATCACTCAATGAGATCGATCTCCTTGTAGAGAAGATGAAGCTTTCATTCGGAATGGATGTTACCAAGTATAATATTGAACCTAAGAAAAAGAACGTTTAAACAATATGAGGCACAATAAAGCTATCAACCACCTTGGTCGCAAGAGTGGCCACCGCAAAGCCCTCCTGGCAAATATGGCTACCTCTCTTATCATGAATAAGAGAATCCAGACCACTGTAGCCAAGGCTAAGGCTCTGCAGACATATGTTGAACCGCTCGTCACCAAATCTAAAGACGATTCGACAAACTCTCGCCGTGTCGTTTTCAGCTACCTCAAGAACAAAGAGGCTGTGACTGAGCTCTTCCGTACAATCGCTCCTAAGATTGCAGAGCGTCCGGGTGGATATACCCGCGTACTGAAGATTGGTTTCCGTCAGGGTGACGGTGCTGATATGGCTCTTATCGAGTTCGTTGACTTCAACGAGGCAGCTCTTACTTCTGCACCTAAGGCAGCTAAGAAGACCACTCGTCGTAGCTCAAAGAAAGCCGCTGAGGCTGCTCCTGCAGCTGAGGCTCCTGCAGCAGAGTAATCAATGCAAATATGGGCGGCAACGCCCAATAATAAACCTCCGACCTTTTGGCCGGAGGTTTTTCTGTTTTTTCCATTCGCTACGCCCTGTCGAGATGACAAGTTGTTGCTCAGTTAGAGATTATCCTTCTCGATGTCTTTGAAGTATCTGTAGGTGTTGACTTTGAGTTCGCCGACTGCGAGCTCGTCCGCAACGATGATTCCGTGAGGGTGGTTCTGGAGTGCGGAAAGAGTGCAGGTGTGTGAGTATGCACCTTCAATTGCATTCTTCAGCGCTGTGGCCTTCTTGTGACCGAAAGCAAGTACAAGTACCTCTTTAGCATCCATCACTGTTCCTACTCCTACTGTAAGGGCAGTTGTAGGGACTTTGCTGATGTCTCCGTCAAAGAAACGTGAATTCACAAGAATTGTGTCATAAGTCAGGCTCTTCACCCTTGTACGAGATACGAGTGATGAGAATGGTTCGTTGAATGCAAGGTGACCGTCTTCACCGACTCCTCCCATGAACAGGTCGATTCCTCCGGCAGCCTGGATTCGTGCTTCATAGCCTGCACATTCTGCTGCAAGGTCCGGAGCATTACCGTTGAGAATGTTTATGTTTTCCTTCGGAACATCGACATGGTCGAAGAAATTTCTTGCCATGAATGAATGGTAGCTCTCAGGATGCTCTTCAGGAAGTCCGACATACTCGTCCATGTTGAAGGTGATGACATTCTTGAATGATACCTCCCCAGCCTGATACATACGAATCAATTCCTGATAAGTGCCCACTGGAGTACCGCCTGTAGGAAGTCCGAGAACGAAAGGTTTGTCCGTAACGGCAGCTTTAGCCTTGATTCTTGATACGATGTGTCTTGCGGCCCATTTTGAGCCATCCTGCGAATTTTGTTCTATAATAAGTCTCATACGTTATGTTTTATTTTCTGCAAAGTTAGAAAAGTTTTACAAATACCTCTATTGCCTGATACTCAGCCATTCCAAGTTCATCATAAAGTCTTGCCGTATTCTGGGTTCTCTCTTCCGCCCTCTGCCAGAACTCACGCGGATCTTCTCCAGGGAAAGGAACGATATCCTTTTGTGAAAGGTGGCGGTAGATTGCGTGACGTTTCTTGATCACCTCGTCCGGACTGAGCGGAACTGCCATGTCAACTTTTCCGAGCTCCCATTCCATCCATGCACCGCGATACAGCCAAACATGGCACTCTTTGAGCCATGCTTCATCTTTGAGCTGATTAATAGCCTCGAGAACAGCCTCAGTACATACCCTGTGAGTACCATGAGGGTCTGCAAGGTCACCTGCAAGATAAATCTGGTGAGGCTGAACTTTCTGAAGCAGTTCCTTGATTATGTCGATGTCAGCCTGGGTGCGTTCGCCTTTCTTGATGCCTCCGGTTTCATAGAAAGGAAGATTCAGGAAGTGGGTGTTAGTCGTGTCGTTAAGACCGAATGAGCGTACCGCACTTTTTGCTTCGCTGCGGCGGATTGCGCCCTTGAGTTCAAGAAGGGCACGTGGCTCAGGCTGTCCGGGTTTCTTTGAGGCAATGATTTCCTTAACCTCGTCAAATCTGTCGCCGAATCCAAGTTCGCGTGCGGCATCCATGTGCTGTAGAACCACGTCGTCGTGAACTGCGACATTTCCCGAAGTCTCATAAGCTACATGTACATCATGTCCCTGCTCGACAAGACGAATGAAAGTACCTCCCATTGAAATCACATCATCGTCAGGGTGAGGTGAGAAAATACATACCCTCTTAGGGAATGGAGATGACGGTACAGGCCTTGTGCTGTCATCAGCATTCGGCTTTCCGCCCGGCCATCCGGAAATAGTGTGCTGGAAATCGTTGAAAACATTGATGTTGATCCGGTCATAAGGACCATGTTTTTCAAGAAGCTCTCCGAGGCCATAGGAGAGGTAGTCCCCCTGGGTGAGCTTGAGAATAGGCTTATGAACCTGCTCGCAAAGCCAAACGACGGCTTTCCTGATGAATTTCGGAGTCCATTCGCATGGTCCGACCAGCCAAGGTGCTACATTTCTTGTAAGCTGTGCGGCCGAGTTGTCATCTACATAGAAAGAAATGTTCTGGTGTTTCTGGAGAAGTGAAGCCGGACACGAAGGAGTCATCTCATCCTCTACAATTTTTTTGACGACATCTGCCTTGTCTTCCCCCCAGCCAATCAGGTAAATCTTCTTTGCACTCATCATTGTGGATATACCCATGGCAATGGCACTGTGAGGAGTCATGTTCACATTGCCGGCAAAGTTTCTTGCCTGCCTTTTCCTTGAACTGTATGAAAGGAGGACTGTCCTGGTGCGGCTCTGCTCAGAAGCACCGTTTTCATTGAAACCGATCTGACCTTTTTCTCCGACACCCATCACCAACAGGTCAAGGTTGGAGGCTATAGTATCGTAACGTGCACAGAAATCAGAAACATAAGCGCTGTCAAACTCTTCCGTCAGTTTCGGAATATGTACATTCTCCGGTTTGATGTCGATTTTGGAAACCAGTTCTTCATAAAGCCTTCTGTTGCGGCTCTGACCGTCAGCCGGTGCCGGATAGTACTCGTCAATACTGAAAATTTCCACTCTCTTGAATGAAACTTTTCCTTCCTGATAGCATTTTACCAATTCTTTGTAAAGAGAAACAGGAGAAGAACCGGTTGTGAGACCAAGGCGGAAAATACCGTCGCTTGCATTGATTGACGAAACAATTTTTTCGGCAAGTGTGACACTTGCAACATCTTCATCTTCGAAGATATGGGCTGGAATCCTTTCAAAAGAATGTTTGATTCCGTTTGGAAGATCGGACTCGATGAGTCCCCCGTCTTTCGGTAGTGTAAATTTCTTCATATATTAAAATAACAGAATCTGAAATTGACTTATATCTCGCAAATATAGAAACTTTATGGGAATAATGTGCGCGGTAACGGTATTATTTGGCAACTAACACAAATAATTCCCTGTTTTGAAATATTATGAAATTTTTTGCAATAAAAAGAAAAATTGTGAAGAATATTAAATATATTTGTGGCAATAACTAAAATAATTAACACTATGACTAGTCTATTTTATTGTGTCCCGGCGGCGGCAGTTATCGCATTGTTCTTCGCCTGGTTCTTTTTTCGACAGATGATGAAGGAAAGTGAAGGAACGGTGACAATGAAAGAAATTGCCAAGTTCGTCAGAGAGGGAGCTATGGCCTATTTGAAACAGCAGTACAAGGTTGTAACCATCGTGTTTATTGTGCTCGCTGTTTTTTTTGCAATTTTGGCATATGTATTCCATGTCCAGAATCCATGGGTTCCGTTTGCATTCCTCACAGGAGGATTCTTCTCGGGTCTTGCAGGATTCATCGGAATGAAAACAGCAACTTATGCTTCAGCCAGGACGGCAAACGCTGCAATGCGTTCACTCGACAGTGGTCTGAAAGTGGCTTTCCGTTCAGGAGCTGTCATGGGACTCACCGTTGTTGGTCTTGGATTGCTTGATATCGCAATCTGGTGGTTCATCCTTTCGGGCTTCTACCCGACCAACGATCCCCAGAACCTCGTGATAATCACCACCACCATGCTCACCTTCGGTATGGGAGCATCAACCCAGGCACTCTTTGCACGTGTTGGCGGAGGTATCTACACCAAGGCAGCCGATGTCGGAGCCGACCTGGTGGGAAAGGTTGAGGCAGGAATTCCTGAAGATGACCCTCGCAACCCTGCGACCATCGCAGATAATGTGGGTGACAACGTGGGTGACGTAGCTGGAATGGGTGCTGACCTGTATGAATCATACTGCGGCTCAATCCTGGCTACCAGTGCCCTAGGAGCATCCGCTTTCTATATCGACGGCACTGCTTTCCAGATGAAAGCCATCTTTGCACCTATGCTCATTGCAGCAGTGGGAGTGCTTCTTTCCATCATCGGCATCTATGCTGTGCGCACTAAGGAAGGTGCGGGAATGAAGCAGCTGCTCAAATCTCTCAGCGTGGGTACGAATCTCAGCTCTGTCCTGATTGCAGGGGCTACTTTCGGCATCATGTACCTTCTCGGAATGGAGAACTGGTGGCAGATTTCGCTTTCAGTTGTAGTCGGCCTTGTGGCAGGAGTAATCATTGGCCAGGCCACTGAATACTATACTTCGCACTCATATCGTCCTACCCAGAAGCTTGCAGAGAGCGCACAGACAGGGCCTGCAACTGTCATCATCTCAGGAGTAGGCCTCGGAATGCTTTCAACGGCCATACCTGTGATTACCATTGCAGTAGCCATCCTTCTTTCTTATTTCTGTGCTAACGGTTTCGACATGTCCTTCTCTGCACAAAGCCTCAGCATGGGACTTTATGGAATTGGAATCGCGGCAGTTGGCATGCTTTCAACCCTCGGAATCACCCTCGCAACCGATGCTTATGGCCCGATTGCGGACAATGCCGGCGGAAATGCCCAGATGAGCGAACTCGACCCGGAGGTCCGCAAGCGCACGGATGTTCTTGATGCTCTCGGAAACACCACAGCAGCAACCGGAAAAGGCTTTGCAATCGGTTCGGCTGCCCTCACAGGCCTCGCACTTCTTGCATCATATATCGAGGAGATAAAGATTGGCCTGGGACATATCGGAAAACAGATAGTTTCTGCTTCCGGAGACCTTATCGATGCTGCCAATGCAACCATTCCTGACATCATGGCCTATTACCATGTGGATCTGATGAACCCGACCGTTCTTGTTGGAGTATTCATCGGTGCGATGATGTCTTTCCTTTTCTGCGGACTTACGATGAATGCTGTCGGAAGAGCTGCACAGAGCATGGTTACAGAAGTACGCAGGCAGTTCCGTGAAATCAAAGGCATCCTCACACGTGAGGCAACTCCAGACTATGCAAGATGCGTTGAAATCTCGACCAAGGGCGCTCAGAAAGAAATGCTCGTGCCAGCCCTCATAGCAATCATCGTTCCTGTCCTGGTCGGTGTCCTTCTTGGCGTTGCAGGAGTAATGGGACTTCTCATCGGAGGACTTGGCAGTGGTTTCGTGCTTGCAGTCTTCATGGCCAATTCAGGCGGCGCATGGGACAATGCCAAGAAATATGTCGAGGAAGGCAATCTCGGCGGAAAGAACTCCGAAGCTCACAAGGCAACAGTTACGGGAGACACAGTCGGAGACCCGTTCAAAGACACATCCGGACCATCCCTGAACATCCTCATCAAGCTCATGAGTATGGTCTCAATCGTGATGGCAGGCCTCACCGTCTGGATTCACTGACATAGCTGACGCATCCGCGTCACAACACGACTTCAATGGCCGATTTTCTTTGTTCAACCGGGAAAATCGGCCTGTTGTATTTACCTGTGTCCTGATGCTCATCTTGCTATGCTTTTATATGTACCTGGCCCGAGTTTCGCAATTGCAAAAGAATGATTATCTTTGCGAGTTATAATTTTTAACGGTTTTGCAGGGCAAAACTTGAGTCAGGATTTATGAAAGAAGACAATATAATAGAAGAACTTGCGGAAAAGGAGTATGAACACGGCTTTGTGACAGAAGTGGAGCAGGAGTTCATCCCGAAGGGACTGAATGAGGACATCATCAGGCTTATTTCTGCCAAGAAAAACGAACCGGAGTGGCTCCTGGAGTTCAGGCTGAATGCCTTCAGGAGGTGGCAGAAGATGGAGGTGCCGACATGGGCCCATCTGGACATTCCTGAGATTGATTTTCAGGACATCATATACTATGCGGCTCCGAAAAAGGACGTGGACCGTCCTAAGGAAATCGATCCCGAGCTTGAAAAGACGTTTGACAAACTCGGTATTCCGATCGGAGAGAGGGCGGCACTTGCAGGAGTTGCCGTGGATGCCGTATTCGATTCAGTATCAGTGACTACAACCTTCCGTGCAGCGCTGGCAGAAAAAGGCATAATTTTCTGCTCATTTTCAGAGGCGGTGCAGGAGCATCCGGACCTTGTGCGGAAATATCTGGCAACCGTTGTTCCGGCCGGCGACAATTTCTATTCAGCGCTGAATTCAGCCGTTTTCAGCGACGGGTCGTTCTGCTACATACCGAAAGGGGTGCGCTGCCCGATGGAACTTTCCAGCTATTTCCGTATCAACGCCAAGGGAACTGGCCAGTTCGAAAGGACGCTCATCATAGCGGACGAGGGCTCCTATGTCAGCTATATGGAAGGATGTACGGCTCCTATGCGTGACGAGAACCAGCTTCATGCCGCAGTCGTGGAAATCATCGTCGAGAAAGATGCCGAGGTGAAATATTCAACCGTCCAGAACTGGTATCCGGGTGATGCACAGGGAAAGGGCGGAATCTTCAACTTCGTGACCAAGAGGGGAATATGCAAGGGCAGCGGAAGCCATCTGTCATGGACACAGGTGGAAACCGGTTCGGCCATAACATGGAAATATCCTTCAACCATCCTCAAGGGCGACAATTCATCATCGGAGTTCTACTCTGTGGCAGTCACCAACAACTTCCAGCAGGCGGACACCGGCACCAAGATGATACACATCGGAAAGAATACCCGCAGCCGCATCATAAGCAAGGG
>JALFNZ010000104.1 GCA_022774085.1 Bacteroidales bacterium | reverse complement strand
AAGAGCCTTACGAATCAGATCATCGTCAGCGAAATTCGGTAAGGTGACCTTCAGCCCCGGAGTCCTCTCCATCTCACGCCTGATTGCGCTCACGGCACCCTTATTGCGTGCCCAGCTGCGTCTTGCAATACCGTTGTTCACATCCCAGAGCAGCATCTGGCTGATATGTCTGTCAGCATCTTCACTGCCGTCGATGACCATACCGAAACCACCGTTCATGACCTCGCCCCAGCCGACTCCGCCACCATTGTGGATGGACACCCAGGTAGCTCCCCTGAATCCGTCGCCTATGACATTCTGCACGGCCATGTCGGCAGTGAAACTTGAACCGTCGTAAATATTCGAAGTCTCCCTGAATGGAGAGTCAGTACCTGAAACATCATGATGGTCACGTCCAAGGACGATAGGAGCTGAAATCTCGCCATTGCGTATCGCTTCGTTGAAAGCCAGGGCAATCTTCGTACGACCCTCACAGTCAGCATAAAGGATACGTGCCTGCGAACCTACGACCAGATTGTTCCTTCCCGCCTCGTCAATCCAATGGATATTGTCATTCATCTGACCCCGGATTTCAGCCGGAGCCGTTGCAACAATCTCCTTCAGCACGCGTGATGCAATCTCATCCGTCTTTGCCAGATCCTCCGGACTCTCAGACATGCATACCCAGCGGAAAGGTCCGAAACCGTAATCAAAGAAAAGCGGACCCATAATATCCTGAACATAAGAAGGATAGCGGAACCTTCCATTTTCACCCATAACATCTGCGCCAGCCCTGGATGCTTCAAGAAGGAAAGCATTTCCATAATCGAAGAAATACATCCCGTCGTTGGCAAGACGGCCAATTGCCGCTGCATGCCTGCGCAAGGACTCCTGTACACATTCCTTGAATCTCTGTGGCTCCTGGGCCATCATGACCTTGGACTCCTCATAAGAATAACCGACCGGATAATATCCTCCTGCCCAAGGGTTGTGAAGCGAAGTCTGGTCAGAACCAAGGTCAACCTTGATACCCTCGTCGGCAAGCCTTTCCCAAAGATCCACCACATTGCCCTGATAGGCAAGGGATACAACCTCCTTATCCTTGCAAGCCTTCCTTATCCGAGGAATCAGCTCATCCAGATCCTCGTGAATCTCATCCACCCATCCCTGCTCATACCTCTTGTGTGCCGCCAACGGGTTGATCTCGGCCACAACACTCACCACTCCGGAAATCACACCGGCCTTAGGCTGTGCACCGGACATGCCTCCAAGTCCTGCAGTGACGAACAACATACCGGCCATATTCTCTCTCGAACCCTCCAAACCTCTGGCAGCGAGCTGTTTGCGGGCGGCATTCATCACCGTGATGGTAGTACCGTGAACAATACCCTGAGGACCGATATACATGTACGAACCGGCAGTCATCTGACCATATTGCGATACTCCCATGGCATTGAACCTCTCCCAATCATCCTGTTTAGAATAATTAGGAATCACCATACCGTTGGTCACGATTACCCTTGGAGCATCCCTGTGACTTGGGAACAGACCAAGCGGATGGCCGGAATACATGACCAGGGTCTGCTCATCCGTCATGGTAGCAAGGTACTGCATGACAAGACGATACTGCGCCCAGTTCTGGAAAACGGCTCCGTTTCCGCCATAGGTTATCAGCTCGTGAGGATGCTGGGCAACCCTCGGGTCGAGGTTGTTCTGAATCATCGCCATGATGGCTGCGGCCTGGTGTGATCTGGCCGGATATTCCTGAATCGGACGTGCAAACATCTCATAATCAGGACGGAACCTATACATATATATACGACCATACTCTTTGAGCTCCTGTGCGAATTCTTTTGCCAGAGTCTCATGGTGTTCCTTTGGAAAATACCTGAGCGCATTCTTTATGGCCAGCACCTTTTCCTCAGGAGTCAGAATATCCTTGCGTTTGGGAGCATGGTTGATGGATTTGTCATAAGGTTTCGGTTCGGGAAGGACTGAAGGAATGCCTTCGAGAATGGATTCTTGAAATTTGTTCATATATATTATGCAAGTTTAGCGTTAATTAAGTCCATGATTTCTTTCTCCAGAGCGCAAGCCTCCTGCGAAATCTTCTCAGCTTCGGCGCAGAGCTCTTCAGCCTTCTGTCTGTCGTTGAGGCCTCCTGCATTGATTTTCACATTGAGTCCTGCTCCGAGAACAGCGGCGCGCGCTGCCAGAGCACCCACTCCGGCATCAGAGATTGAATTCGGATTGCCTTCCAAAGCCATTGCCTTCACCAGCGGGAACACTGCACAAGCAGCCTTCATTGTCTTCAGAGGTACCTGCGCCGCGTACAAGGTAGCAGCCTCAAGAGCCTCAGCCCTTGCCTGTTTCTCTTCCTCACTGCCCTTAGGCATGCCCAGAGCCGCCATGATACGGTTGAAAGCAGCTGTATCTTCATCCACCAAAGCTATGAGCCTGCCAATCAGAGCCTGGCCTTCATCAGCATAGTCCGAGAATTCTTTCCATCTTGCATCCCAGCCTGGCTTGTGAGAAGAAAGATTTGCTACCATGGTACCGAGAGCAGCTCCTAGAGCACCCATGTAAGCAGAAACGGAACCGCCGCCCGGGGCAGGGGACTCAGATGCAGTCTCGTATGCAAAGCCTTTGCAAGTCATCCTTACAAGTTTCTCGTTCTTTGCAGCCTCTGCCTCGTCAACCATCAGATACTCAATGATTTTCTCCTTAGGGTCGAAAGGCTTGAGGTCATCAAGTCCCATGGATTTTACGGCAATCTTGAGGATTTCCTCTTCAGAAATACCCGTTGAACGCTGCTGTTTCTCAAGGAAATATTTGCCTGCGTCAATCAATGTCTTTTTTGGAACAAGGCCCACAATCTCCGTTCCGGTCACTCTGAGGCCCCTTGCCTGGGCTGCCCTGCATACTTCCTCGAAAGCTTTGTGAAGAGGAGTGGCATTGATGTCGGTAATGTTCATCGACACCTGGGCAATACCGTATTCATCTATGAACCATCCGATTGCCTTGCAGCCTTTCAATGTGCCCGGAATCATCACGGTCTTTCCGTTTTCGTCTTTCACGATTTTTCCCGTGATAGGGTTGCCCTCCCTTTTCGGACGGCCTTTTTCCCTGACGTCAAAGGCAACGGCATTGGCCCTGCGGGTAGAAGTAGTATTGAGATTGAAATTGACTGCTATGAGAAAATCCCTTGCGCCAACGTTGCTGGCCCCGGAAAGTGCTGCTTTTTCAGTGTATTCTCCCGGACCGAAATCTGGCATTCTCTGCGGGTCTGACATCTTTTCGGGAAGAGCTTCATATTCACCTGAACGGCACACTGCAAGATTCTTTCTTTCAGGCTTATATGCTGCGGCTTCATAGCAGTAGCACGGGATTCCGAGTTCCTTGTACACCCTTTCGGCAACACTCCGTGCAATTTCTGCACATTCTTCAAGAGTGATTCCCGACACCGGGATGAAAGGCAGCACGTCAGTCGCACCTGAACGAGGATGTGCTCCATGATGCTGTCTCATGTCAATGAGTTCACCGGCGCATTTCACACCTGCGAAGGCAGCCTCGGCAACTGCTTCAGGAGAACCCGTGAATGTCACCACAGTCCTGTTTGTCGCTTCACCCGGATCAACGTTAAGTACCTTGATGCCAGGGGTTTCGCATGAAGCCTCAGCACCGCCTTTTTCAATGGCTGAAACAATCGCGTCAATTACTTCCTTGTTGCGTCCCTCGCTGAAATTTGGCACGCATTCAACAATTCTTTCCATATAAATCAAATTTCTTTATAACCATCGCCCTATCTTCACCGTTGTCATATCGAGCATCGGCAAGATATCGCCAAATAAACTTTTAAAGATAGCCCCTTTGCCCGAAACTGCAAAATATTTCTTATTTTTGTGACCCAAAATATAAATATGACAACACACAAACACATAATAACCACTGTATTGACGCTGTCGCTCGCATTCTCCTGCACATCCCCGTCAAGTACCACCCCCACACAACCAGAAGAAAACCTCCCCAGCGGGGAAACAATCCGGGAGAACGTCCTGCCTCGGCTCGACACCCTCCGCTGCGTTGAATCAAAAGTCAGAAACGGACAATTCTTCTCCAGCATCCTGACCGGTGCCGGACTCTCCGCCAACCAGGCCTACGACCTTGTCCAGGCCTGCGATTCAGTCTTCGATGTCCGTTCGCTCCGCACAGGCGCCATATACAGAGCATATTATGAAAGCGACAAAGACATTCCTTCCTACATAATATATGAAAAGGACAGGGTAAACAGCATCGTTTTCGACTGCCAGCCACCATATCGGGCATGGACCTGTTCCAAACCGGTCGTGACTGAACGCCGCTACACGGATGTCACCATCCGCTCCTCGCTTTGGAACGACATGGTGGCAGCAGGAGTAACCCCAAGGCTTATACTTTCATTATCAGACATTTATGCCTGGACAGTGGATTTTTTCGGACTACAGAAAGGAGACCGCTTCAGAGTGCTGTACGATGTAAGTCTTTGTGAAGGTGAAATCATGTCTGTCGATACAGTCAGATATGCAGTTTATTCCAGCTCCGGCAAAGATTTTCCCATGATCATGTTCAATCAGGGCGACGGCGGCAACATCTGGTGGAACGACGAAGGCGAAAGCATGAGGAAGGCCTTTCTGAAGGCCCCGCTGCAATACTCTCGCATAAGTTCCGGCTTTTCTTACGCAAGGAAACATCCTGTCACCCGCAAGGTACAGCCACACACCGGAGTAGATTATGCTGCACCTGCCGGCACGCCCGTCATGTCAATCGGCGACGGCGTAGTCACCAGCGCCAAATATGAGGGAGCCGGAGGCAACACCATCAGAATCAGGCACAACTCTGTATATTCCACAGCCTATCTTCACCTGTCCAGATATGCTTCCGCTCTGAAGGCCGGCAAACGCGTCCGCCAGGGTGAAGTCATAGGCTATGTCGGCTCCACAGGCCGTTCCACAGGGCCTCACCTTGATTTTCGTGTCTGGAAAAACGGAAGCCCCATCAATCCTTTGAAAATGGAATCGCCTCCTGCAGAGCCGGTCAAGACCGAAAACAGGGCAGCCTTCCTGAAACAGAAAGCCGCCCTTGAAGCTTCGGTGGACACGATCCGTGTCCTTCAATATATTGGTAAAGTGCTGGAAACCATTTGATTGCCGATGGCTGTCCGGATGCCTGGACTAGATGGCATTCCGTCTATCCGAGATTGCTGCAGATTAGTGTGGCAGATGTGACCGACTCAACCTTCACGTGAGTATAGTCGCCCGGCTTCTCGCCCAGACTTGGGAACACGCACATTTTGTTGTTGCTGGCCCTGCCGCAAAGCTCGTCAGGATTCTTCTTGGAAGGACCCTCGACAAGGACTCTGAATTCTTTTCCAATCTCCTTTTCGTTGCTCTTGAGACTCATGCGTCCC
The DNA here is from genome assembly GCA_022774085.1 of Bacteroidales bacterium. Classification (GTDB taxonomy): domain Bacteria; phylum Bacteroidota; class Bacteroidia; order Bacteroidales; family UBA932; genus Cryptobacteroides. The sequence goes on along the minus strand of JALFNZ010000104.1, from coordinate 796 downwards.
TGAAGGGCTATGATTTCGTTGAGCCTGCGAGTTTTTTCCTGATACGGTATGTCATCCGGATACTTTCTTGAAGCAAGGGTTCCCGGGCGCTCGGAGTATGCGAACATGAATGCTGAATCAAAAACGACCTCTTCCATAAGTGAAAGCGTATCCTGATGATCCTGGAGTGTTTCGCCGCAGAACCCAGCAATGACGTCAGTGGTGATGCCGCAGTCAGGTATAACGCTGCGAATCTTCCTTACCCTTTCGAGATACCACTCCCTGTCATACTTCCTGCGCATTTTTTCAAGCATGACACTGCTGCCGGATTGAACCGGAAGGTGGATGTGCTTGCAGATGTTAGGATACATCGCCATCGTGTATATGACTTCGTCGCTGATGTCCTTTGGATGGGACGTGGAAAAACGTACCCTCAGGTCAGGGTCAATCTTTGCCACCATTTCCAGTAACTGTGCAAAATTCACGTCCTTGTCAGGAGTCTGTGCATCCTTCCACAGATAGGAGTCCACGTTCTGGCCTAAAAGAGTGATTTCCTTGTAACCGTTCTCGAAGAGCTGCCCAGCTTCGTTGAGGATAGTATGAGGGTCGCGACTCCTTTCAGCACCTCTTGTATAAGGAACCACACAATATGAGCAGACATTATTGCATCCCCTCATGATAGAGATGAAGGCACTGATTCCGTTTTTATCCATCCTGACAGGGGAAATATCCGCGTAAGTCTCTTCATGTGAGAGTATTACATTTATTTGCGGCGAATCCGGACTTACTGCTGCAATCAGTTCCGGAAGGCTCCTGT
>JALFNZ010000058.1 GCA_022774085.1 Bacteroidales bacterium | reverse complement strand
GATCTGGCCCTCAAGTATGTCTCCTTGTATGAACAGACAAGAAACGAATATTACAAAAATTTCGCTGATTATCTGGTCTCTCTTCTGAGGGATGATCTGCAGGCGGAATTGAAGGGACGTATTGATGATGTTCACGAACCTGCAATGGAGGAGATGCCGCTTGATGGGGAGTACTCTTTGTATCAGCTTCCGGATTACATCAGACTGTACGACGGGTACTCTTTTGTAATCCACCATTCTGCTCAAGTAGAGGATGAATAGGTCGGGCAAGCTTATAATTTGCGTTTGGTAAAACGAAAGGAAGAAGAGCAAGGTCAGTAAACCAAATCCTCTACAGGTCGGCAATACCAATCGGTCATGGCAGTGTGGTCTGCACACCAGAATGCGAAATCAGGATATGCATCCGCTATAGCAACACGCTCAAGACTCCATCTGTAGCTGCCTGGAATACAAATCATATAAGGTATTATTGTATCTCCTGTGGATGCGATAACTGATTGTTTCCCTTCGCCTACGCTTATAGCAAAACCTCCCATGTCTGTGCTGCTCATTGTGAAATCAGAGCCTACCGGGACAGTGAATGACTCGGCATCGACATGCGCTACACCCTTGTAAGTGTTTGCCATTTCTTTCGTCTGCTTGCCGAAAGAAGCATGAATCTCCGGACCATATATCTTGCCCTTATACATAAGGTATGCAGGGATGGTACCGCCCGCAGCAAGAGGTGTTACTTTTGCATTTTGTTCTCCGGCTACATATTCGATACGGTACACGATGTCGTTGAAATCGCAGTCTGCCTTGCTGCCGAGGTCCTCGCAGGCGAGAATCCAACTGCTACTTTCACGAGGTGTATCCACAACATCGGCAATGCTGCCGTCAGCTTTCAGCAAGCCCTCTGACGCGAACACCATTCCATTATATGAATCATTGTATGCAGAAGCCTCAGCCCTGAAACTCAGGTAATCGTTGATGCCCTCAGTCCAGAATGAAGTATATTCTGTCTTGGCAACTTCCCGTTTATTCCACTGGTCGTACATGGAATCCTGATTCCTGTCTGCTTCGGAATAAACAGTGAATTCTCCGCCCCAGTCCAGCATGCGGACGTAGAATCCGAATTTGACTCCTGCCGGCACATTGACAACGATTCCTTTGGAACGGCGGTCGTTTCCACTCCATGTTCCATTAAGTTCGCAGTTGGTCCAGTCGCCAACCCAAGAACCATTAGGGTCGGAATGCCTTATTTGAGTAAATTCTTGATTGTCAGGTGAATATACAGGCTGATACACGAGGTTGCCGTCTTTCTGGTAATAAATACCGTAAGTGAACATGCCCTTTTCAGTATAGTTCTGCTGGAAATGGACAGGATGGAGGGTAAAGTGGCCGTTATCGGTTGTGAACAGGCCTTGTTTTGTGGTATTGTGAGCATCAGCTACAAAACTTCCGATATTCAGGAATTCCTTATAACTATCAAGTTCACTGACCGTGAAAGCTGTGCCTGCATCTGTGAAGACGGTTTTGGTAGAAGTGTTTTTTGTGAAATCCACTGATGATCCCACTTTGCCTTCAAGCACCTTCCGGTCACCATAGGAAGCGACATACAAATTCTGTACACCGTATGCAAGGTCAAATTCGAAAGTGTTGCTTCCTGCGACAGCATTATACCGTGCCATAAGGCAGGACTTTCCTCCCGACAGGCCATAGATTTCAACAATGCCATCCTTGCCTGCCTTTACGTCGATATGTGCACGTGTAGCCAGGTTCCAGCTATGATTCTGGTCAACTTTTCCATTTAACATCTGTCCGAAAGAAGAATTGCTGACTATCTCCTGCCAATTATCAACTCCTAATTTCCCACATGAAGAAAATGCGCAAGCAACAGCAGTGATACATGCAAGTATTTTCGTGCTATTAAAGAATGCCATGATTTGTTTCTTTTTAGTAATAGGTTATTATTCAGTGTTCTGTGTCTAAAATTGTGACAAAGACAAATCAGATGCAAATTACTAAAAAAATAGCAATGTCGCAAATCTTTTTCCAATTGCCGAAATAACGGCGGCAGGATAAGAATGCTCTGGGCTACAACCTTTTACGCCTTTGATTCAGAGTGAAATCAAACTCGAGACCTCCTTCAGGCGGAATGTGAGCCGATATCTGACCGCCGTGGAACTGGACGGCGTTCCTTACCACTGACAGGCCAAGGCCACTGCCGACATCATCGCGATAATCGGTGCCGGTGGCGGCATCTATCCTGAAAAAACGCTCGAATATACGTTCAAGCATGGCCGGGTTCACACCTTTGCCACTATCCTTGTACATCACGCGAATCATCCCTTCGTCAGTTTTCTCTGAACGGACAGTTATCATTGTATCCTTGCCGGCATATTTACAGCTGTTCTCCACAAGATTCCTGAATATGGCATATACAAGGCTCGGACTGCCTGTGATCCTGCTGTCGTCATCGATCAGGTTGAACGCTTCCATTCCGCGCTCTTGAATCTTTGCTGAGAACTCATCAAGCACTCCGGAGAGAATATCCTTCAAGCATAGCTCCTCCACTTTGATTAGTTCAGGGGCCTCTTCAATCTTGGTAACGATGGAAATGTCCCTGAGAAGGTCAGAGAGCCTCAAGGACTGAAGATAAGCTCTTTGGATGAACAGTTTCTGTCTGTCTCCATCCAGATCATCACAATCTACAAGGGCTTCTAGATAGCCCCTCATGCTGCTGACAGGAGTACGGAGCTCGTGTGCGATGTTGTGTGTCATTTCGTGCTTCATCCTCCTATTTTCCTTCTTTTCATTCTCCACCTTTGCGAGGGCCTCTTCCAATTGTTTGTAGTTCTGGAGCATAGCCATGCCGATAGCTACCAACACTGCAAGCAGAAGCACAACGGAAATCAAAAGGTGAAAAGTGTTCGGGCGCAGGAAGTGCTTGATGTCCAACTCATAAGGGAGAGCAATCCTTATCATGTAATCCTCGTAGGCTTTTGCGAGATAGCAGTATTCACGATGGTTGGTTTCGGACGTCCTTATTGCCCAGCCGCTCTTCCCGCTGCGGCATCCGATGATTTCAGGTCTGTCGCTGTGGTTGGAGTCAATGTCCTGTGTGTCAGAGTCATATATGACAGTTCCCTCACATGTCAGTATCGTCAGCCTGATTTCCTGATCATCTGGTAGCAATGAATATATCTTAGACCCGTCGATTGGCTCGCCATAAAAGCTGATTGCCTGTTTTGCAAGGTCGGCGATGCCTTCCATCTTTGTTGTGAGGATGGATTTCTTGTAGTTCCTTTCGATTCTGATTTCATATATCGAGGCCACAAGGACAAATATCCCAAGCACTGCACCCAGATATATGAGCAGCATCTGCTTATATGAATATCTAAACTTTTTCATAATCATTGACATGATATCAGACTGTATCCGAAGCCGTTACGGCTTACCAGCAGGTCCTTATATGGACCGAGTTTGGTGCGGATATGGGCAATATGAACATCAATTGTGCGGTCAATCACATATGGAGCATCGACCCATAGTTCCCTGATGAGGTCGCTGCGGCTGAAATAGCTTCCCTGGTTCCGTATCAGAAATGCCAGAATATCGAATTCTTTTCTGGAGAAAAGAATTTCCTTGCCGTCGAGAAGAGCTGTACTGCTTTCAATATCAATGACCAACGGTCCGCATTCATATTTCGTCGGCATTGGTGGAGATGTTCTTTTGAGCACCGCCTTAACCCTTGCCAGAAGTTCTGCACGGGAGAAAGGTTTGGCGATATAGTCATCTCCTCCCGAACTGAACCCGCTCAGGACATCTTCTTCAGCACTCCTTGCCGTAAGAAATATAATAGGAACGTGAGAGCCTTCTTCCCTGATTTTTGAGGCCATTTCAAATCCTGACATCCCCGGAAGCATTACATCCAGAAGTATCAGGCTAGTACTTTGAGTCAGCTTTTCAAGACCTTGTTCGGCAGAGGAAACCTCCACCGTCCTATATCCTGCCCTTTCCAGATTGAAAGACAGGATTTCACGGATGTCCCGTTCGTCTTCTACAATTAAAATTTCTTCCATTATGCAAAGATAATCAGTCTTATGTTAAAGAAGTGTTAAGCCCGTGTTAATTCTTTGTTAATTCATTGTACAGGCCCTTCCAAACCCTTTCAAACAAGAAGAATTCGCCTCAAATTTGCCACCAAAATACAAAGTCAATAGCAATGATAGCACAGATTTTTACTCTTCTCGGAGCTCTTGCAATGTTTCTTTATGGAATGAACATGATGAGTTCCGGCATCCAGAAAGCCGCTGGAAACCGTCTCCGCTCCCTGCTTGGAGCAATGACGTCCAACCCGTTCAAAGGAGTTCTCACAGGTCTTGGAATCACAGCAATCATTCAGTCTTCAAGTGCCACTACAGTGCTGGTAGTCAGCTTTGTAAGTGCCGGACTGCTGACTCTTTCACAAGCAATAGGAGTTATCATGGGAGCCAATATCGGAACCACCGTCACTGCCTGGATTATCTCAATCCTCGGCTTTAAATTCGATATTGCCGTCCTGTCTATTCCTCTTTTCTTGCTCGGTTTCATCCTGATGCAGATGAAAAAGGACAAATACCACAACATCGGAGAATTCATCATAGGTTTTTCACTGCTTTTCCTCGGCCTTTCACTCATCAAGTCGTCAGTCCCTGACTTGAAAAGCACACCTGAAGTGCTTTCATTCATACGCAACTGGACGAGCTGGGGCTTTGGCAGCGTGCTGATTTTTGTTGTATTCGGAACTGTCCTGACCCTTGTCCTGCAATCTTCCAGCGCGACCATGGCCATAACCCTGATCATGCTGAATGAAGGATGGATTCCGTTCGAAATGGGTGCAGCAATGGTGCTTGGCGAAAATATTGGAACCACCATTACGGCAAATGTTGCGGCTGCAATGGGAAATGTCAATGCCCGGCGAACAGCTCTGACACATACCATATTCAACATATTCGGTGTAATCTGGGCCCTGGCCTTGTTCCGTCCTTTCATTGCGCTTGACAAGGCAGTTGTCGGCTGGATAGGGGAGTTCAATCCGCTTGTGGGTCTTTCAATGTTCCATACCTTGTTCAATACCATCAACACCCTTTTGCTTGTTTGGTTCATACCTCAGCTTGAGAAACTGGTAGTCAAGGTTCTGCCAGACAGGAAGAAAAAAGGAGAGGATTCTCATGAACATATCCGTTATATAAGCGGTGGACCGGTTGCCACTCCGGAACTTGGAGCAACCATGGCTTTGATGGAAACCTCCCATTTTGCTGCAATATCATCTAATGAGGTTCAGATTATCGAAGAAGCCCTGGAGAATCTCGGCAACGATGATTTCGAAGAACATCGTGCACGACTTGTCAAGTATGAGGTTATATCGGACAATATTGAAAAGGAAGTTGCTTCGTTCCTCGGCAGGCTTACTGAAGAAGAAATCAGTGTAAGCACATCCAAGTTGATAAAGGCCTTATACAGAATTAATTCTGAACTTGAAAGCCTTGGTGACAGCGGAGAGTGCATCAGCCGGATCCTTTCCAGAATCAGGAGTCTCGGAGCACCGCTTTCACAGGAACGTAACCGGGGCATTGCACACATGCTTACAGCATTGAGAAGTGCCTATCAGACCATGATAAGCAATTTGAATTCAATCAGTGGTTCAAACGATGATGCCCGTTTCGACTTGAATCGTGCCATAGATGACGAAAAAGCTATCAATTGCCTGAGGGACCGCCTTCGTGACGAGGAGTTTTCAAGAATTGAGAGGCTCGACCTTACTGAAGAGGAATATGCATTCAGTACTCTCTATCTTGATGTTGTAGCGGAATTGGAAAGGATGGGTGATTACATCATCAACATATCCGAGGCACTTGACACCGCCACACATCCATAACCTGAAAATTCAAAACACGATTGGCAAAGCCGGCAGGGCCGAGCTGTAATCTTGCCTGTCCTGCTGACAGCGATGACTTGCCTCTGGCATCTTTCTCAGTGAAACCGAAACAATGGGGCGATTTCCTTTGTGCAATCTTCGACGAATGGGTGTATAATGACGTCGGACAGTACTATATCTAACTCTTTGATTCCACCCGTGCAAACTGGGTGGGGGAGCAACGGAGAGTGCCCTAAGAATCGCTTTGTCCACACTTCGGACGGCGAACCCGGTTGAATTACCTCTGCGAAATTGAAAGAGGCTGACCTTTTGGGTCAGCCTCAAGCCTTATTTGCGATAACCGCATTTAGGACAAACACCATTTTCATCGAGGGCGATGCCGCACAGAGGGCAGCGGTCGATATTGTTCTGGGTCGTGAACTCTGCTGATGCTGCATTGACTCCGCTTGTGAAGGTAATCTTAGCGATATTGAGCTTGTCTTTCAGCAGGTCATATACGATTTTGATCATTCCTTCGACTGTCATGGTCTCTTTTGTAACGACAAGGCGTGCATCAGGATATGCAGTTGCGAGTTCAGTCTTGAAAGCTTCACCTTTCATGATGTTCTGAGGATGACCGTCCTTTATACCCTGTTTCTCGTAAACGTCAAGAATTGCAGGAAGCAGCGGGTCGTCTTCACGAAGGATGAGAGCATGGTCGAAGTTCTTCAGCAGGCTCCATGCAACTTTCTGGATTTCGTTGCAAGGGTAAACCATGTTCACTCCCGGATTTACGGTGTCTTCCACTTCGATGGTCAGGACGCCAGTGTGTCCGTGAAGGTACTGAGCTTCGCCCTGGAATCCATAGAATCTGTGTGCGTACTGTAGATCAAATGTAGTAATACTTCTCATGATAAAATCTCCTTTCTGTTTTTATAAAGATAAAATAGTGCTCTGGAAAGCCCTGTATGCAGGTTTTCTAGATCTTTCCGATGCAAATATAGATATAATATCCAAATTTCCAAATTAGAATTATTAAAAATTATCAAAATTTTGCAAATCTAAATTTCTGCTGACAATAAGTCTTTCAGAAGGAACAACTCTCAGGGTAATGATATGTTGTACTTATGAAACTTGATAGGTTGTATATAAGTATAAATGTTGATATTTTGGAAAACTTTATTTATCATTTTGAATAATAAACGAGAAATAATCATATATTTGTTTTACATTATAACACTACAATAACCATTTAAATTTATTATCATGTTGTTTCATGTTTATGGAGATGCGGCCATCTATCAATGGATAGCCATGATTGGCGTTCTTGTCGGCCTGATCCTTCTTAATGAGTTCGCACGTAAGACCAAATTCGGCGGTGCAGTTATGTTCTTTGCCTTACCGGCAATTCTGACAGTTTATTTTGTTGCCATCCAGATTGGCGTGGCAGTCGGTGCCGAATGGGCATTGAACAACCAAACCTACCTCTACATGAATGGTTGGTTCCATTATGCCAAAATCTATGCAGCTCTG
>JALFNZ010000033.1 GCA_022774085.1 Bacteroidales bacterium | reverse complement strand
CCTACTACTGCGACTTTCATATCTTCTATTTTTTTTACTTTGTTGTTGTTTCTGTTAACTCATCTCTTTTGGGGTGAGGGTACAGGATATGAAAGTCCTTCTACCCCCAGTCGGCTTTGCCGACAGCCCCCGTGGGGCATGCCGCGAAAAGGGTTTCGCGGGTGCCATCGCTGCTTCGACTTCTTTGAAGTCTCGCTGACGCGAATGGCACGGCGCTGATGCGCCTTGTTGCTATGCTATTTTGCTTTTCATTATTACTAATCTCTTTTGGGGTGGGGGTACAGGATATGAAAGTCCTTCTACCCCCAGTCGGCTTTGCCGACAGCCCCGTGGGGCATGCCGCGAAAGGGTTCGCGAATGGCACGGCGCTGATGCGCCTTGTTAGAGCAGGATGTCGTTGAGGACTCCTGAGGCGGTCTGACGGGCTCCGGCACCTGCACCCTGGACGACCAAAGGCGACGGATAGAAATCAGTCTTTATGATGGCCGCATTGTCGGTTCCGCAGAGATTGAAAAGAGGATGCGAAGCATCAACATTCTCCAAACCAATCTTAGCCTTGTATCCGAATGCCGAAGAATCATCCTTCACAAGCGAAGCAATGAACCTCTGTCTCAGACCTTTATCTGCTGCCTGACGATAACGCTCAGCAAAGAAAGCCTCATTTTCCTGAAGCATCGTATAGAACTCGGGAACCTTACCCTCGAAGAACTCCGGACCAAGGATAGGAGAAATCTCCACATCCTTTTCATCTATTCCGACACCAGCCTCACGAGAAAGAATCAGCAACTTGCGAAGCACATCCCTTCCGCTCAGATCCAAACGAGGATCCGGCTCAGTATAGCCAGCATCCTGCGCCCTTTTGACAACCTCGGCAAAAGTTCCGCCCTCACCACCACGGTAGTTGCTGAAAATGTAGTTCAAGGTACCGGAAAGCACAGCCTCGATTCTGAGAATCTCATCACCGCTGTTCACGCTCCTTGAAATCGACTCCAGGATAGGCAGGGCAGCTCCGACGGTGGTTTCATAGCGAAGCATCGCACCATTCTCAAGAGCAGTTGACTTGATAGCGGAATACTGCTTGTACGGAGCCGAGAAAGTAATCTTGTTGCAAGCTACAACCGAGTATCCCTTGCGGAACAGGTTCATATATTTGTACGCGATGTCGGACGAAGCCGTACAATCGACAAAGATGGAATTCTCAAGAGTGAGGTTTGCAAGAGCCTCGAAATAAGCCTCATCAGCTGCACTTTCACCCTCCGCCAGCCTTGCAGAGGCTTCAGCAGGATTGATTCCACCCTTGTCCAGAACGAACTTCCGGCTGTTTGAAAGGCCACAGATATGCAGCCTCTTTCCAGTGCGTGCAGCAATCTTGTCACCATTCTTTGCAATGATATCAACGAGCGCCTTGCCCACTACTCCGAAACCTGCGATGAACAGGTTTATGTCCTTCACTGCGCTCTTGTCAAAGAACTCGTTGTGTATGTGCAGGATGGCTGCATCCGTATCCTTCGAAGAAATAATCACGGACACATTCCTTTCAGATGAACCCTGGGCAGTAGCCCTGACAGGAATGCTGTGCCTGCCAAGTGCAGCCAGAAGCCTTCCGGTAGTTCCACTCTGGTTCAGGAAATCGTCTCCTACAAGGCAGACGATTGAATATCCTTTCTCCACTTTCAGCGGATTGAGCTTGCCGAGGGAAATTTCATAAGCAAAGCATTTGTCTGCCGCTTCCTTGGCCTTGTCTGCATCCTTTTCCGACACGGCGATGCACATGGTGTGTACCGAAGAGGCCTGAGTAATCAAGATGATATTTATGTCATTCTGGCTCAGAGTCTCGAACAGACGGCTTGAGAATCCCGGGATGCCGACCATACCGCTACCTTCGAGAGAGAGAAGGGCGATGTCGTCAGAGTTGGAGATTCCTATGAGCTTTTCCTTGCTGCGAGGAGGATTCTTCTCAATGAGAGTACCGGAAGCCTCAGGATCGAAGGTATCCTTCACATAGATTGGAATACCTTCTGCCACAACAGGTTGTATAGTTGGAGGATATATGACTTTGGCTCCGAAATGTGAAAGCTCCAGCGCTGCACGATAAGAGATATGGCTGATTGAACGGGCTGTCGGAACAATCTTCGGATTGGTGGTCATCATGCCCGGTACGTCACTCCAGATTTCAAGAATACGTGCCTTGCAGCCGACCGCAAAAAGTGAAGCGGAATAGTCAGACCCGCCACGGCCAAGGGTGGTCGTACGTCCCTGCTTGTCAGAGGCGATGAATCCCGGCATTACGAAAAGCTGGGTAATCGGGTTGTCCTCGATCATGTCGTTCACCCTTGAGTAGGTCTTCTGGATGTCAACGACATTCTTTCCCCCCTGCTGATACGTCCTTATGATGTTCCTTGAATCAATCCACTTGGTGGCTATGCCTATGGATGAAAGTTTAGTTGCAAGAATCTTGGTTGAGCATAGCTCGCCGAAACTCTGAATTGCGTCCAAGCTTGCAGGGGAAAGCTCTCCGAGAAGGAATACTCCCTGAGCAATGCTGCGGAGCGAATCAAAAAGCGCGTCGCAGACTTCAGTTGATTCCTCATGCTTTTCAATTGGAAGAAGTTCACGGATAATGGCATGGTGTCTGTCCTGAAGCCCATCAATCAGGCTCTTGTATTCCTCATTCCTCTGCGATGCGAGATTGCCAATGCGGATGAGAGTGTCGGTGCATCCGCCGATTGCTGATACGACCAGAATTGTTCTGTCTCTGTCAACGGCTTTGGAAACGATGTCCACTACCTGAGCCATTGCATTTGAGTTGGCGACAGATGAGCCACCGAATTTAAGTACTTGCATATTGTGTCTATTTTTATTCGTTTAGTTATATGATTTCTCCGCTAACAATGACCGAAATGACAAGAAGAGTCCAAGCTGGTGAGAAGGGGAAGAATTATATCGGTAAGCTGTTCATATTCAAGGAGAAAGCCATCATGTCCGAACTTTGACGTAATCTCGTGATATTCTGCCCCGGGAATCATGGAAGCTATGAGTTTCTGCTCCACAGTAGGAAAAAGTCCATCACTGTCAATGCCTATGACAATGCTTCTGGCCTTGATGCTTCCAAGGGCAGCTTCGAGTCCGCCGCGACCCCTGCCGAGGTTGTTGCTGTCCACGGACAGCGAAAGGTAGTAATATGAATAAGCATCGAACCTGTCGGCCAGTTTCTTTCCCTGATATCTCTGATACGACCCGGCCCTGTCGGCAAAAAGACAGTCAACATCCGCCTCCGCCTGAGTATTGTTGTATCCGTCGTAACTCCTGTACGAAATAAGGGCAATGCTTCTTGCACATTCAAGACCTTTGCGCCCTCCTTCCAGACTCTTGCACTCGCGGAAGGTAGGATCTGCTTCAAGGGCCATTCTCTGCGACTCCTCCGATGCTGTCAGCCAAGGACTTACCCTGGCATTGCATGCAATGAAAACAGCATTCCGTATCATGTCCGGCTCCATCACCGCCCATTCAAGTGCCTGGAAACCACCGATTGAGCCACCAATCATAAGGTCAATATGGTCAATCCCCAGATGCTTGCAAAGAAGAAGGTCAGCCTTTATGATATCCCTGACGGTAGCTTTCGGGAAATCGAAATAATATGGTCTTCCTGTTGAAGGATTGATGCTCGCCGGACCGGATGAACCATAGGAGGAGCCAATCATGTTGGCACAGATAACAAAATACTTCTGAGTATCGAAAAGCTTGCCGTCGCCAACCAGCTGAGGCCACCATTCGGAAGGGTCGGAGTTCGCCGTAAGTGCATGGCAAATCCAGATGACACGTCTTGTATCACCTTTCTCCCACTGCCTGTCGGAGGTATGATAAACCAGCTTCAGGTCCTGTATGCTTCCGCCGCCTTCAAACTCGAAGATACCAGGATGTATGTATTCATGAATTGTCATATCAATGACGATAGTAAAACGATATTGATTCCAAACGTAATTGAATGAAGATTGATTCCGCGCCGCCCTTGCATCCCGCTCAGGTTATGGCATAATGAAAAACATGCATCTTAGCGATGCATTCGTTTGGACATCATTGATATGAATAAAGAATTTTCCATAGCGGCTGCAAATTTACAAAATCTCTTTGAAACTGCAACAAAAAGACTCAGCCGTCTATGGAAAAATCTGCTGTCAGGCAAGAAGTTTTTTGACAGTTGCAGAAATGGCGCGACCGTCAGCCAGACCTGCAAGACGTTTTGTGGCAACGCCCATTACCTTGCCCATGTCAGATGGCTTGCATGCACCTGTCTCGGCAATAATCTTGGTCAGCTCTGCCTCAAGCTCTGCCTCTGAAAGCTGTTTTGGAAGATAAACCTCCATAGCCGCAGCCTCAGCAAGCTCATTTTCAGCCAATTCGGGCCTTCCGGCAGCATTGTACTGCTCGGCACTCTCCTTGCGCTGTTTAACAAGTTTCTGGATGAGTTTCACAATATCCTGGTCTGTAAGTTCACCGCTTGCACCCTCTGCTGTCTTAGCAAGAAGGATGGCAGCTTTGACAGCACGCAAAGAAGCCAGACGCACCGCCTCCTTGGCCTTCATGGCACTTACCATGTCAGCCTGAATCTGTTTTTCAAGTTCCATAATTATAATGATTTATCTGTATTTTTCAAATTTAGGCATTGCCGTTTCGGCAATGAAAGTCTTGAATTTCTTGTCGTCCTTCGGACAGATCAGCAGAACCTTGTCCGTGTCGATGACCATATAATCATCCAGGCCCTGAATGGCTACAAGCTTGTTGTTATCGGTGGTAAGGACAAGCAAATCCGACGAATCTTCAATCAACTTGTTTTTGGCATTGCATGCATTGCCATCCTTGTCCTTGATGGTAATATTGACATAAAGCGAATCCCATGAACCGACATCAGCCCATCCGAAGCGCACGGGGTAAATCCATGCCCTGTCGGTCTTTTCCATAAGACCGTAATCTATGGAAATATTAGGACAATCGGTATAGGCCCTCGCAACGAAATCCGCTTCAATCCTGCTGCCAAGCGCACTCTCCCACCCCTGGAAAAGACCTGTGACCTCCGGAAGATATTTCTCCATTTCATCCCTTATGGCAGAAGCCTTCCAGATGAATATGCCGGCATTCCAGAAAAATTCACCGGTACCGATGAAGACTTTGGCAAGCTCCCTGTCTGGCTTTTCAGTAAAAGTCTTGACGGGCATTGGCTCGTTCTGCAGCCACGAATTCTTGCCTCCTGCCGCCTGGATATATCCATAATTGGTGTCGGGACGAGTCGGGAGAACACCCAGAGTCATGAGCACATCCTTTTCACGGACATAGTCAAAAGCCTTGCCCATGACATCTATAAAAATATCATCGTCCGAAATCAGATGGTCCGAAGGAGTCACCACCACCAGAGCCTGAGGGTCGCGTTTCAACAAGGTATAGGTAGCATAGGCGATGCAAGGAGCGGTGTTCCTGGAATATGGCTCGAGCAGGACATTCTGCTCCTGAATCTGAGGTATCTGACTCAGCACAAGGTCTTTATATTTCTCAGCAGTGACAATTAGAATGTTCTCCTGAGGAACAATTCCCGAGAATCTGTCATAGGTTGTTTGCAGGAAGGTCCGGCCTGTTTCGGCAACATCAAGAAACTGTTTAGGTTTGGCGGAAGTGCTTACAGGCCAAAACCTTGATCCGGAGCCTCCTGCCATGATGACACAGTAGCGATGATTATTATTCATTTCAGTTGGTTTTAGTTTAAGTCGTAATCTCTCATTTATATATAGGAATGAAAGCTTGCGGAATCCATTCCGTGGTTATGCTTTCAGGATTGAATGTAACTGCGAAAACATCGAAGAAACATTCGGGATTTCCCAGGCTCTTCCTGGCCTTCAAGTATTGGGAGGCAGCCCTGACAATACGTCGTTGCTTTACCGGAGTCACACTCTCCTGAGGGGGAGCCTGAACGGAAAAACGACGAGTTTTGACCTCCACAAAATGTATTCCACAGGCATCACTACTGATGATGTCAATCTCCAGATGGCCACTTCTGAAGTTGCGCTCCAGAATGACATGTCCCCTCTTCTGAAGGAAGTCGCAAGCTATGTCCTCGCCAGTCTTTCCTAATTCATATCTGTGAGTTTCAATATTTTCCATTCTCCCTCCTCTTTCCCCAACATTGCCTTTTTCTGTTTATTTCCAGCAAGGGTCTCCAAAACATATATTACACACAATTCTTTATCCTGTCTGGAAGAGCTTATAATCCTGACCTGGCTTTCTGAAAGAATGGAAGAAGTCAGATCCACCAGGGAACTGTCCTCTGCATCCACCATATGCAAGGCCTTGCTGTATGTCCGAAGATAATCGCACATGCCAGCGGAGTCGCACAAAGCCTCGGCAGCGCTCAGATTCCCGCTGAGAAGAGCCTTGTTGAACTCCACCACCACGTCCTGAGGACCCTTTTCTTCCTTTTTGCCGCTGAAGCAGGAAACCGCCGCGAACAAGGTCAGTATCAACAATATATACCTCATAGTCTAATCAAAAGTTACAACGGTTACTCCACTTCCTCCCAACTGTATGTGCTCGTCCTTAGCAGAGGCCACTCCCGGCATGGTCCTGAGATATTTCTGAATCTCGTCCCTGAGCACCCCTGTGCCCTTTCCATGAATGATTCTCACACTTGAAACATTCAACATCATGGCATCATCCACATAGCGGGTGACCTTGTCCAAAGCATCGTTTAGCCTCTCGCCGCGGATGTCTATCTCTGTGCTGAAATTCAGCTTTCGCTCCGAAATCGAAGCATCAATCTTCGCAGCGGCTGTAGGCCGGGATGTCTCCTTGACCGCATTGCGGTACTCGTTCGAAGTGATTCTTTCCACCTTGTCAAGCGGCATCTTGCTGCTGATATTGCCTATTGCCACAACCACGGCCTTAGCCGAGACCTTCACCACTTCGCCGACCATTCCGTTTTCCTTCACCTTCACCTTCTCACCAGCCTGGAGCGGAGCTGACTTGAAAGCAGCCAGCCTCTCCTGCTCTGCCTGACGGGCCAGCATCTCCTCACGGGATTTCTCATCAGCCTTTTCAGCACGACGCTTGCTCTGACGTTCCTTCCTGGCATCTATCTGCTTGATTTTCTTCTCGATATAGTCTTCCTTGGCCTTCTTCTCCTGCTCCTTCCTTGCAGTCAGGGCTGCCACGAACCCCTGTAGTTCCTTTCTTGCCTCCTGAGTGCTTTCTTTCTCGGCCTGAGTCTCGCGGATTGTCTTGATGGTATTTTCGACCTGCCTGTTGGCCTTGCGCACAATCTCCTCCGCTTCCATTTTGGCCTGGTCCAGAATCTCCTTGCGCAGCTTCTTTATGTCCTGCAACTCCTTCTGGTACTTGTCGGTGATGTTCTCGAGAGTCTTGTCAGTATGCCTTATCCTTTCGAGCTTCTCATCCAGAGCCTTGCGATTGCGTGCAATCTTGCGCAGGTTGCGCTCAATCCCCACGAACTCCTCACCTGCCCTGTTCTCGGCATCCTTCACAATGTCTTCAGGCAGTCCCATCTTCCTGGCAAGCTCGAAGGCAAAGGAATTGCCCGGCAGTCCCATCTCCAGTCTGAACATCGGAGCTATGTTCTTGACATCGAACATCATTGCGCCGTTCATGACTCCCGTGTCAGCGGAAGCATAGAGCTTGAGGTTGGTATAGTGAGTGGTGATGACCCCGTAAGTGCCCCTTTTGTCCAGTTCGCTGAGGATGGCCTCGGCGATTGCTCCGCCGGCAGCCGGTTCCGTACCTGAGCCGAATTCGTCAATCAAAACAAGAGTCCTCGAGTCGGCAAGGGAGAGCATATTCTTCATGTCCACGAGGAAGGAACTGTATGTACTGAGGTCATTGTCAATGGATTGGTCGTCGCCGATATTGACCATGATGCGGTCCAGCACCGGCAGTTCCGAGGACTCCGACGTAGGGATGAGCATGCCCCACTGGAACATATATTGAAGAAGTCCCAATGTCTTCAGGCACACGGACTTGCCTCCGGCATTAGGACCGGAGATAAGCAGGATGTGCTTCTGCGGAGTGAGGGAGAGGGTAAGGGGAACGATTTCCTTCTTTTCTTTCCTCAGGGCAATTTCAAGCAGCGGATGGCGTGCCTTGCGCAGGTTCAGCTCTCCATTATCGGAGATTACCGGCATGCCTGCGATGAAATCCAGTGCAGTCTTGGCCTTTGCCATGATGAAATCCATCTCTCCTAGATAACGGGCACTGTTGAGCAGGTCCGGAATATATGGACGCAGGAATTCGGTGAATTCCAACAGGATACGAAGAATCTCCCTTTGTTCGGAGAAACGCAGTTCTTTGATCTGGTTGTCAAGTTCCACGATTTCCGCAGGCTCTATGTATGCCGTCTTTCCGGAAGCAGACTCGTCGTAGATGAAGCCCTGGATACGTTTTTTGTTCGCAGCGCTCACTGGGATAAGCATTTTGCCGTCCCGGACAGACACCGATGCATCACTGTCCACATAGCCTTCTTCCTGTGCCCTTTTAAGGATGGCATTCACTCTTTTGGAAATGGCTCCGGCTTTGTCGTGGAGTGCCTTCCTGATGGAATACAACTCATCTGAAGCAGTGTCCTTGACCTCCCCGTACCTGTCCAGAATCGCTTCTATCCTGCTTTGAACATGAGGGAAACCGACTATCGGCGCACTCATTCTTTTAAGGTTGGGATATACCCCGTCCTTGACATCGTCGAAGAATGAAATAACCTTGCGCAAGGTCTCTAGCATGGTCCTGAGCTTGCGGAGCGAAATCAGGTCTATTGCCGCTGAGCTCTTCTCCAGCGGTGCGAGAAAATCCATGCAGTCTATGAAGCCACCTGAAGGGAAACTATCCTCGAACATCATGATTAGTCTCATCTCATCAGTAAGCAGCAATCTTTTGCGTATCTGTGCCGGATTGTTCGAAAAGGTTTCTGTCGCAGTCCTTTCGGCGGCATATGCAGTGGAACATTTGTCGGAAATGATTTGTCTTATTCTGTCAAATCCGATTTTTTGTTCAGTTCTTATATCTATTCCTGTCATTTCCAAGTTGAAAAGTTTATCTGAGTCTATGCATTGGCAGTCTCTGCCTTTGCTCCCATAGATTCATTCAGAAGAAGTTTAAGTTCATTGATGTTCTTGATCGGAGTCACCGACCCGTTCCTCACAAAGGAAATTCTGCCTGTCTCCTCCGACACCACAACCACATCGGCATCAGTTTCTTCCGTCATTCCGATGGCAGCCTTGTGCCTCATTCCGAACTGTGCCGGAATATCATTCTTTTCCGTAATCGGCAGGGTGCATCTGGCAGCCACAATCCTGTCGGAAGAAATTACCACGGCACCATCGTGCAGCGGGGAATTCTTGAAGAAAAGGTTCATTAGCAGCCTCCTGTGCACGACAGCATCAATCTTGTCTCCGGTATTGATTATTTCCTCCAGTGGGGAATTGTGCACAAGCACAATCAAGGCACCCGTCTTGTCCTCACTCATCCTGCGACAGGCCTCGGTAAGTTCGTTCACAGATTCGCTGCCCATGGCCTGGTTCCTCTTTCCGAAAAGTTTCTCAGCAAAGGATTTTCCCTTGGCACCTTCCATGTACCTGTTACCGATTTTGATGAGGAATTTGCGGATTTCCGGCTGGAAAATCACAATCAGAGCAATCACTCCCACATCCAGAACCATGTCCAGAAGCGCTCTCATGAGCCTCATATTGAAGGCAGCAACCAACACTCTGATTATGAATAATGACATGATAGCCAGGAAAATACTCATGGCAGACGAACCCCTGATCCAGCGGAACACCACGAAAATCATCAAGGCGAGCAGCAGCACGTCCAGAACGTCAGCCAGCGACACTTGCAAAAAACTGAATATACCCAGTACCATACAATTATTCATAACCCCGCAAAAATAATAATTTGCCGCAAAAGAATCAAAAATACTTGGTGTGAGGACAGTTGACAGAATATTTTCGATTTCATAATTATTATAAGTTAAAAAAGTATTATATTTGTAAAAATTCTATATAAACAAACCTATGAGTTCAATATTTACGGAAATTACACAATTGACCGAAAAGGATTGTTTCTTCATCGTCGAAAGGCATAAGTCGGAATTCACATATCCGCTGCACAGACACAAGGAATTTGAACTGAATTTCATCGAACATGGTGCCGGAGTCAGGCGGATTGTTGGAGACAGTGTTGAGGAAATCGGGGACTACGAACTTGTTCTGGTTGGTTCTGAAGGACTGGAGCACGTGTGGGAACAAGGAAATTGTAAGTCAAAGGATATCAGGGAGATAACAATACAGTTCTCACACGACATTCTCAGTGAGAATATGCTTTCAAAAGGGCAGTTCACCACAATAAGGCAAATGCTGACCAAAGCTGAGCACGGTCTGTCTTTCCCGACATCGGCAATCATGAAAGTGTATTCCGCCCTTGACACACTCGCAAAAGAGCCTGAGCCATTCGTGCAATTTCTGAAAGTACTTTATATATTGTATCAACTGTCTCTTTCCAATGACGCCAAAATGCTGGCTTCCAGTTCGTTTTCACACGCCTCGCGCAATCAGGAAAGCCGACGCGTACAGAAAGTCAAGCAGTACATCAACGACCATTATTCAGAGCCTCTGAATCTTACGGAACTGGCTGACATGGTGGGAATGAGCCCTGTTGCGTTCAGCCGTTTCTTCCGCATCAGGACCAACAGGACCCTCTCGGAATATATCGCAGACATCCGTCTGGGCTTTGCTGCAAGGCTTCTGGTGGACACAACGAAGAATATTTCGGAGATATGTTATGAGTGCGGATTCAACAATCTTTCCAATTTCAACCGCACATTCAAAGCCAAGCGAGGAAGCACTCCGAGAGAATTTCGGGAAATGTACAAAAAGCATAAAGTAAAAGTATAATATCCACCGTTTAAAAGTTATCATAATCTGATAAATTTGTATTTGTTTGATACCATCAGTCAATATACCTTTGCATTGTCATAATTAACCACTGAAACTGATGAAATCAAACAAGTTTGCCGTTCTTGCAGCGATGTTTGCCTTGTTGTGTGCATCGTGCTGCAGGGATAATTTTGTAAAGGTCGTTGACGGCAAGTTCAGCGGCAATGGAATCTGCCCTTATTTCATAGGTACTAATTTCTGGTACGGAGCCATCCTTGCGAGTGACGGAGAAGGTGGCGACATCGAAAGATTGACATCCGAACTTGACAATTTGAAAGCCTCAGGAATCACCAACCTCCGCATCCTTGTTGGAGCTGATGGGCCTAACGGTGTGCCTACAAGAGTATCTCCTACCCTTCAGAAAGCCCCTGGAGTGTACAATGACACCATTCTTCGAGGACTTGACCGGCTTATGTACGAACTAGGAAAGAGGGATATGAAAGCCGTACTGTATCTCAATAATTCATGGGAATGGTCCGGTGGATACGGAATGTATCTGGAATGGGCAGGAGAAGGCAAGGCGCTGATTCCTGCTGAAGTGGGTTATCCCATGTTTATGGAATCGGTATCACGTTTCGTAACATGCGACAAGGCCAAGGAACTTTTTGCCGACCATGTAAGATTCATCGTATCACGCACAAATACAGTCACAGGAAAGCCGTATAGCCAGGACCCGGCCATTTTCTCATGGCAGATTGGCAACGAGCCGCGCTGTTTCAACTCTGATCCGGCTGTAAAACAAGCATTTGCAGACTGGATGTGGGATGTGGCTTACCTTATCAAATCCATCGATACCAACCACATGGTTTCATCCGGAAGCGAGGGCCTGTGGGGATGTGAGAACGATCCTGAGCTTTTCGAGAAGATCCATTCATGTCCGAATATTGACTATATAAATATACATATATGGCCATACAACTGGGGATGGGTGTCGGAGGAATCCCTTTTGGAGGATATACCTTATGCCATAGATCAGACTGATGCCTATATTCAGGCGCATATGGCCGTTGCCGAGAAATACTGTAAACCTATCGTCATTGAGGAATTCGGATTCCCTCGTGACGGATTCTTGTTCTCAAAAGATACCACGACCTCGGCACGTGACCTGTATTACTCCCACCTTTTCGATTGTATCCAGGAATCAGCAGCCGAAGGAGGCCTTCTGGCCGGAGTGAATTTCTGGGCATGGGGTGGCTATGCATCACAGTCACCAGACCATATTTATTGGCAGACCGGTGATGATTATTGCGGAGATCCTGCACAGGAACAGCAGGGTCTTAATTCCGTTTATGCCGGTGATACCACCGTCGGGATTATTCGTGAAGCTGTCAGCAGGATAAGTGGTTCGTATAAAAATTTAAACTGATAACACTTTTATTATTAACACAAATTTCAACACAATGAAAAGCAAACTGTTCACTTGCTTGGCGATGCTCTTTCTGAGTTTGTCGCTTATGGCTCAACCAAAGAAAGTCAGCGGAACTGTCGTTGACAAAATTGGCCCGGTCGTAGGTGCGAGCGTCGTTGAGAAAGGCACCCAGAACGGTGTCATTACAGATTTGGATGGAAATTATTCCATCAGTGCTCCTGCAGGTTCAGTCCTGGTCTTTTCTTCCATCGGCTATAAGGACGTGGAAGTAACAGTCGGCACATCAGACGTTTACAATGTAACTCTCGAGGAAGATCGTCTCCTTCTGGATGAGGTCGTGGTCGTCGGCTACGGTACAATGAAGAAGAGCGACCTTTCAGGTGCTTCCGTCTCAATGAAGGAATCCGATCTCAAGGGATCTGTCATTTCATCACTCGACCAAACCCTCCAGGGACGTGCAGCCGGTGTCCAGGCCGTGACCACTTCCGGTGCTCCTGGTTCTTCATCTTCAATCCGTGTCCGCGGTCAGGCAACAATCAATGCCAACGCAGAGCCTCTCTACGTAATCGATGGTGTTATTGTCCAGGGTGGTGGAAACTCAGGTGCAGACTTCGGTCTTGGTGATGCCCTTGGAAACGGTAAGGTTTCAACCATTTCACCTTTGTCAACAATCAACCCTGCCGACATCGTCAGCATGGAAATCCTCAAGGATGCTTCCGCTACTGCAATCTACGGTGCCCAGGGTGCGAACGGTGTCGTTCTCATCACTACCAAACGCGGTAAGGCAGGCGATGCAAAAATCTCTTACGACGGAATGGTGGCTGTCAGCCAGCAGACCAAACGTCTAGATATGATGAACCTGCGCGAATATGCAGATTATTTCAACGAGATGATCAGAATCGGCGAGTATGGAAAGGAGAATCCTCTCTATGCGGATCCTTCACTCCTCGGAGTAGGAACCAATTGGCAGGATGCCATCTTCCATACCGCTATCCAGCATCAGCACCAGCTTTCGGCCCAGGGCGGTACAGAGAAAGTTCAGTACTATGTATCAGGTTCTTATATGGACCAGCAGGGTACCATCATCGGTTCGAACTTCAACCGTTTCAACGTAAGGACCAACCTCGATGCACAGCTTAAGGAGTGGATCAAGCTCGGTGTCAACGTTTCATTCGCAAATACAAACGATGACCTCAAGCTTGCTGACTCTGAGCAAGGTCTCATCAACTACTCACTTTCCTCTCTTCCTGATATTCCTGTTTATGACGTGGATGGCAACTATGCTTCAACCGTACGTGAAGGATATTCCAACCCTAACCCGGTTGCTCTTGCAATGATGGATGAAATCCTCCTCAACCGTCAGAAACTCAACGGAAATATTTTCGCAGACATCACCCCAATCAAACACCTCACATGGCATACCGAAGTTGGTTTTGATATAGGAAACAGCAAAGGTGAGCGCTACAAACCGATGGTTGACCTCGGTAGCTGGGTACGTAAGAAAAACGAAAGCAGCATCCAGTACAACCGCAACATCTACTGGCAGGTAAAGAACTACTTGACATATTCCAACACTTGGGGCAAGCACAACCTCACTGCCATGCTCGGTCAGGAGTGCTGGGAGTCACAGTGGGAATATTCAAGTGTTTACAACAGCAACCTTCCTTCTGATGACGTTCACAACCCTGCTCTCGGTACTAACGAGAAACCGACCATCGGTGCAGGATTCGGAAGTTCGGCTATGGCTTCGTTCTTCACCCGTGAGAACTACAACTACGACAACCGCTACTATATAACCTATACTTTCCGTTATGACGGTTCTTCAAACTTCGGCCCTGACAACCGTTGGGCAGGCTTCCACTCTGTAGCAGCTTCATGGCGTTTCTCAAACGAAAAATGGCTTGCATCTGCAAAAGAATGGTTCAGCAACGGAAAACTTCGTCTTGGCTGGGGTCAGACAGGTAACGCCAACATCGGAGCTTATGCATGGGGCGCAGCAATCACCAAGATGCCTACCGGCCTCGGAATGGGTTACCGTCCGGCAAATATTCCGAACACAGGTATCCGCTGGGAGAAACAGCAGCAGTTCAACTTAGGTCTCGACCTGGGTTTCCTCCAGGATAGATTCAATCTTACCATCGATGCATATTACAAGAGGTCTGACGACATGCTCATGTCAATGCAGCTCCCTTCATACATGGGTACCCAGGGTAACGGTTCATCCAAACTCGAAGCTCCTAAAGGCAACTACGGAAGCATCGAGAACAAGGGTCTTGAGATTACCCTCGACATCCATCCTTTCACCGGCGAATTCGAGTGGGACAGCAACCTCCAGTTCTCTATCAACCGCAACAAGCTTCTCTCACTTTCAGGCACCAAGAATGCACAGCTTCTCGGTTACGGATAGTGGAGCGACGTTGTCTGCGCATCTGAAATCGGACAGTCTCTCTACAACTTCTATGGTTATGTAGTAGAGGGCGTCTATGAGTCGTTGGAAGATATCGAGAATTCTCCTAAGGCAGAGAAATATCCGGCTAACGGTGTTTTCAACAGAAGCAATACCGTATGGGTCGGTGACCTTAAATTCAAGGATATCAGCGGTCCGGACGGAGTTCCTGATGGCAAGATTGATGCAAACGACCGTACAAATATCGGCTCTCCGCTTCCTAAGTTTACTTTCGGATGGAACAATACCTTCCGTTACAAAGGCTTCGACCTGAACATATTCCTCAACGGTTCATACGGCAACAAGGTCATGAACTATACTCTTCTTACCGGTGGTTCAGGCGGTATCGGAACAATGAAGTCAATGTGGGTGAACCAGAACAAGACTGCCATCCAGAACCGTGCACAGCTCGTTCCTATCGATCCTGACAAGGTATATGCAGACGGTTCGAACTGGTATGACGACATCACCAACGTGAAGGTTGCCAATTCAGGCACAAAGACTCCACGTCCTACCCTTTCAGACCCTAATGATAACGACCGAATCAGCACCCGCTGGGTTGAGGATGGTTCATACCTTCGTATCAAGAACCTCTCATTGGGTTATACTTTCCCTAAGAAGTGGGTTTCAAAGGCAAGAATCGAGAACCTCCGTATCTACGCCAACATCCAGAACCTCTATACTTTCACAAAATATACAGGTTATGACCCAGAGATCGGTGCTTCAACTCAGGACTCTTCAGGTCTTACCTATGGTGTGGATAACGGCCGATACCCATCACCTACAACCTATTCATTCGGTTTGAACATTACATTCTAATTGACTGACAGATTATGAAACATAGCAACATATTAAAAGGGGTGATGGTAGGAGCTGCTGCATTGTGCCTGGCATCATGTGCAGAATTCCTCAACCGTCCTTCCGAAGACAGCTACAACACTGCAAATTTCTATTTGAATGACGAGCAGTGCCTCCAGGGTGTGAACTATCTCTACAACTCACCTTGGTATGATTTCCAGCGCGGCTTCATCAAAGTAGGAGAGGTCATGTCCGGCAACATGTACATGGGAAGCTGCCCGTATCTCACTTTCACCACAAACGCAACTGACGTTGACCTGATGAACATGTCATATTCACTCTGGGCAGTGAACGGACATGCAAATACCGTAATCAAGAACATCGTTGCAAGCGAAGGTCCTTCTCAGGCAATCAAGAACCAGGCGATTGGTGAGGCTCTCACCCTCAAGGCTCTTGCCTATTTCTTCATGGTCCGCACCTTCGGTGAAGTTCCAATCATCCATGACAACACATCAGTCATCAAAGACGGCACTTACAACGATGTATATAAGGTAAAGAAAGAGAATGTCTATGACTATATCATCTACACTCTCGAGACAGCAATGGAACTTCTTCCAAAGAAGACTTCAGGCTGGGACAACCGCATCGACTATTATTGCGCCGAGGGCCTTCTGGCAAAGGTTTACCTTACCAAAGCCGGCATTTCCGGTTCGCTCAACAACGAAGACCTCACTAAAGCTGCACAATATGCAAAGGATGTGATTGACCATTCCGGCAGAAGCCTCACTCCTAAATATTCAGACATATTCCGTCTTGCTCCGGCAACTTACAACCAGACAGGTGAGCCTATGATAAGCTGGATGTGGGCTGCAGAGCGTAATCCTTGGACACAGCAGAACACTCTTCAGTCAGACCTCGGTATGGTAGGTTTCTCTGAGACAGGTGACCTCTGGGGCGGCTGGGGCGGTCCTTCCTATGACCTCATGCTTGCTTTCGGTACAGACCCTCTCAAGAGTCCTGCTGAAAGGAAACTCGTTGACCTTGACAGCCGCCGCCACGCAACCATAATGATGGTAGGTGACAAATACGATTATTTCTGGCAGGACAAGGGCGGTTTCGATTTCCTCCGTTTCGTATATGACGCCGAGTACGGAAAAGGTTATGAGACAGGTACATTCCAGGGTCCTTGCGGTGGTCAGAATGTAAAGCACCTCTATGGTGATACTTACGACCATGAGCAGGCTACAGGTATCAAACCTGGTAACATGTGCTACCAGCTCCCTACACACATACTCCGTCTTGCAGACGTTTACCTCATCTATGCAGAGGCTTCTCTCCTTACAGGAAACAGCGCAGCTGCCCTGGAGTATGTGAACAAAGTACGCGAACGTGCCTATGGAAGCAATTATGAGACTCACGGCAAACTTACTTCCGTTACCTGGGAGGATATCTGGAAAGAGCGCCGTCTTGAACTTGCTGGAGAGGGTGACCGCTGGTATGACTTTGTACGCCGTTCATACTACGACATCAACGGTGCAATGTCAGAGATTCTCGCCCAGAAAAGAAATGCTGTCAACTATTACGGTACAGTTGCCGAGAAATATTGGAAGGATGGCGAATGGACAGTCGATCCTGCCGTTACCAACTATGACGAGACAACTCCGAAACCAAATGTCAGCGAAAGCATCTTCACTCTCCCATTCCCTCAGGAAGATATCGTCAACAACCCTCATCTTTTGGAGGATGCTCAGGAAGTCGATGTAAGGGCTACATATCCATACAATTTCTAATTGTTTAACTGAATATCAATATGAAAATAAATAAATCAATTGCAGCTATAGCTCTTGCAGCCAGCTTTGCAGCTGTGTCCTGCAATGACCAGCCGGATGCATTTGTGCAGGCGGACGGAGTTCCTACCCTCCACTATATCAGATATGCCGACAGGGATATAGTTATCACCGAGGCATTCTTGGAGGAGACCGTGTGTCTGGTGGGAGATAATCTCCGCAGCATCAACCAGCTCTTCTTCAATGACCAGAAGGCTATCCTCAACACAAGTTACATGACTGACAATACCCTTCTGGTGACCGTACCAAAGAATATGCCGTCAGAGCAGACAGACAAAATCTATATGATCACAGCAGCGAAGGACACTGTAACGGCTGATTTCAAAGTGCTTCCTCCTGCTCCTATCATCAAGTCTATGTCTAACGAATGGGCAAAACAGGGTACTGTCGCATCTATATACGGTGATTATTTCATCGGAGATGTCGAGGTTGAGTTCCCTAATGGAAAGGTGGCAAAGGAAGACCTAAAGGTAATCTCAAAGTCCGAAATCCAGGTCAAAATTCCTGTGACTGCCATCGAGGGTAAAATCAAGGTTACCACTCCTTCAGGCGTGGCTGCTTCCAGCTTCCATTACAGGGATTCACGTGGCATCATCACTGACTTTGACGGAGCCGGCAATGCAAGTTCAACCACAGGCATAGTGCCTCAGGGTTGGAATATCAAGGTTCAGTACAAGTCTGAAGGCGGTGTTGACGGAAACTATGTTGAACTCGGACCGGGATCTGCACCTCTAGCAGACGATTCGTGGAACGAGGAGTACAAGCTTCCTTTCTGGTGCGGTAACTGGAACGGTGATCCTATGAGCATCACCTGGGGTGCAGGTGTTCCTGTCTGCAACGTCATCGATATGAGCGACTTCACCAACATGTCATTCAAGATGGAAGTATGCATCCCTGAGAGCAACCCATGGTCTGCCTGCTCAATGCAGATTATCTTCGCAAGTGCGGAGAGGGTGGCAAATGACTCTTGGCAGAACAACACCTACATCCATACTGGCGCAAACGGAGGTCTCGACCTTTGCCGTGCCCTCTGGACTCCATGGGCTGAGACTGGCTCATACCATACAGGCGGAGAATGGGTTACCCTTACAATTCCTATGACTGACTTCGTTTACAATGCCGACGGAACAAAAGGTCTTGTACCTCTTCAGAGCGCAAACGACTTTGCCAGTCTGATTATCTGGCCTTGGAATGGAGGAGTATCCGGTACAGAGTGTACACCAATCTTCAGATATGACAACATCCGTGTTGTTCCAAACAAATAATCTTAAATGGACACTGATATGAATAAGAAATCTATATTTTCGGCACTCGCGTTTATGTGCCTGACTGTCCTTGGATTGGTCGGATGTAAACAAGAGGAGTTCAATACGGACCAGCTCGACGAATCGAAGGTGACGCTGGTCGGAATCGCCCCTAATCCGGTGGCGAGGGGAGGTGCGCTCAGGATCATGGGTAGCAACCTTCAGAATGTACAGCAGGTGGAAATTCCTGGTGTTGAGCCTATTACAAATATTGAAGTCGTAGCATCCGGCAGGGTTTCAGAAATCCGTGTCATCGTTCCAGTTGACGGACCTGAAGTGGGACCGGTTTCGATCATTGCAGGAGACACCAAACTCACAACAAAGGCTTCTCTCGAATATTCGGAGCCAATCATCTTCGACGGTTTCTCACCTGCTTCAGCCATGCCTGGAGACGTGATTTCTGTCAAGGGTGACTATATGAACAATATCCGCCAGATTACCTTTGAGGGTGGCGCTGTCGTGACTGAGTTCGAGTCACAGAGCCGTTACGAGCTCAAGGTGAAAGTACCTTCGTCTGCCATCACAGGAAAAATCATTCTCGGTGACGTGGATGAAAGCAACAACCCTGACGGAAAGGTTTCCAACCTCTTCTACTCAGAGAAGGAACTTGTAATCGGTGACCCTGCAGTGACAGCTGCAGATAGGGGTGTCATCAAAGCAGGTGCTTCCGTGACAGTGACAGGTACATATCTCGATATGATTCAGGGTTTGAAATTCGGTGACGTATATTCTGATTTCACAATCGCTGCTGATGGAAAGAGCCTTACAACCACTGTCCCTTCAACTGCTGTTGATGCAGAGATCGTACTTGTTTCTTATGCAGGAAAGGAGTTCAAGGCAGGTTCATACCAGACCCTCGTTCCTTCTGCTCTCAAAGTGGCTGCTGATTCACGCTACAAGGCAGGTCTTGTTGCAAGGATTTCAGGTAAGGACCTCGACCTTGTGACTGGTGCCGCTCTTGCCGGAACAACTCTTGACTTCTATTATTCAGAGGGTATTGTCAGCTTCACAATCCCTGCAGCTGCCAAAGACGGAGCCATCACTCTTACTCTTGAAAATGGCAAGACTGTTGACACTGAGGCTATCGAGCTTGTAAAACCTGTCATCACTGCCGTTGCTCCTGCCGAGCTTTATGCTGGTGACGAGAATGTTGTAGTAAGCGGCAAGGACCTCGACCTTGTTGTCAGCGCTACTCTTGGCGGAAAACCGATTAACATCGCTGACGGTGCAAGCGAGACAGCTCTCGAACTTGTAACTGAACTTACAAGTGTTTCAGGAAAGGTTGCCCTTACTCTTGAGAACGGTGTGACAGTGACATCAGAGGCTGAGGTGAAGGTTAACTACCACTCTCTGGTAATCGTGACCGAAATGCCTGCCGGCCAGCACATCGGAGAAGAAGTTGTCCTCAAAGGCTCGAACTTCGACCTTGTCGAGAATATCTTCATCGGTGACGTGAAGGTTACCAAGTACTCTCTCCGTACTGCAGAGGAGGTTCGCTTCCTTATGCCTTGGGCTAAAGCAGGTTCATACTCAATGAGCTTCCACCTCTTCAACGGTGATATCGAGACTGTGGCTACCCCTATCGAGGTGCAGCTTGAGCGCATTATCAACACAATCTGGGAAGGTGAGTCCTATGTCACTTGGTCAGGCGGAGCTGTAACCAATCTCTCATGGGGCGGTTATGACTGGAGCGCTGTTAAGGCCGGAACATCACTTGTTGTGAACATTGAAGTTGTTGATGACAATGCTGTTATCCGTATCGGTAACGGAAGCTGGTCAGGTCTTCCTACAACCAGGACTTATCCTAATGCTGACGGAGATGCCAATCTTGCTGTCGGAAAGGATATCACTGCCGTTTCAGTAAAACTTACCGATGCTGACCTGAATGAATTGGTCAACAATGGCGGTCTGGTTGTTTGCGGAACCGGATACAAGGCTTACAGCATCCAGCTCATCACAGAAATCCCTCAGGAGAAAACCATCTTCGAAGGACCTGTTTCTCTTACTTGGGGTGATGACGGAAGGTTCGGTCTTGCTACAAGCTATTTCGAGAATCTTCCTGCAGGAAGCAAGATGATTATCTACTTCACTCAGACAGAAGAATGGGGACAGGCTCAGATCAATGATGGCTGGTGGTCAGATAGCGGTTTCACCTTCCCTGAACTTGGAGGAGCATATCTTAAAACCGACACTCTTAACGACAAGAGTATCAACAAGATTGAACTCACTCTTACCCAGGAAATACTGGATCACATGAAAGAAGTGACAGGAGACTACTTTGGATTAAATAAAGACTACCAAGGAGACGGCAGAGTCGCTATTGTAATTCAAGGACAAAATTGGATTATTGACAGAATAGCTGTTCTCTAATATTTTTCCCGGACGGGCCTGACCGCCCCTCCGGGAGCCAAATTATATTAAAAATGAATAAGCCATTATCAATCCTTACCGCCCTCCTCACTCTGGCAACCGCCTGCCAGAAGCCTGAAGTGCCATCAGAGGAGCCTGCTGCGGCACCGAAGCTGGTATCTTCAAACCCCGCCAACGGAGCGACAGGCCTGACCGGTGATGCACTCACCCTCGTTCTGACCTTCGATATGAATGTAAAATGCCCGTCATCCGCATCAATCACCGCCGACGAAGCCAAGGTGGGCAAGGTCTTAGCATACGACAAAGATGTAAAAATAGAACTTTCCGGACTCGAAAGAGGCAATTCATATACGGTAACCATCCCGAAGGGCACCATCTCAGGATTCCGGAACAATCCTGCCGATGAAATCCACATTTCATTCACAATGAAGGAGAAAGATCCGGACCCGGTGCACAGTACATTGAACCCTACAACCAACCTTTGCAATCCGTCAGCTTCACAACAGGCAAAGAAGGTGTATGAATTCCTTCTGCAGCAGAGCGGAAAGAAAACCCTGTCGGGCGCCATGTCAGGCAGCTCGAATTCCAACGATTTTGCTGACCTGATATATTCGAATGTAGGGAAATATCCGGCTCTGACAGGATACGATTTCATTTTCCTCCAGTATTCTCCGACACCTGAAAACTGGAACTGGAAAGTGAACTATAACGACATCTCTGCTGCCAGGGAACAATGGAATAATAATGGTCTTGTGAGCTATATGTGGCACTGGAATGTGCCTACAAGTGAAAGTGCGTGGAAAAACGGAACGGAAAAAGGCGACTATACAGGATATGCTTTCTATTCCGACAAGACAGCTTTTGACATAAAAGAGGCTCTCAAAGAAGGAACCTGGCAGAATCAGTTCCTTATGAAAGACATAGAAGAGGCCGCCTCTTATCTCAAGAATCTCAGGGACGCAGGAATCCCCGTAATCTGGAGACCTCTGCACGAAGCAGCCGGAAATTACAATCTTTACAGTGACAACGGCGCATGGTTCTGGTGGGGCAAAGGCGGAGCCGAGCCTTGCAAACAACTTTGGAGACTGCTCTATGACCAGTTTACCAAAGTCCACGGACTCAACAATCTGATATGGGTATGGACAGTTGATGCAACAGCTGGCTGTGAAGACCAATATGACGACTGGTATCCCGGAGATGATGTCGTGGATATCGTCGGTGTAGATATATATGAAAACAATACGGATGCTAAAACCCGTCAGTTCCAGGCACTTGTGGATGTGACCAAAGGAAATAAACTTGTCTCTGTAAGCGAATGCGGAAATATTCCTGACCCTGACAAATGTTTCGCACAGGGAAATGCCTGGTCCTGGTTTATGGTATGGTGTGCATATGACGAGAACAATAATCTCGCCCTCTCGAACAAGGACTGGAACCTTAACACCAAGACATGGTGGAGCACGGTAATGGGCAGCAAATATGTCATTAACCGTGAGGATATGCCAAATTTAAAATAGTTCATATATGAAGCGTTTGTTATTTATTTTATCAACGTTATTTCTGGTCATCGCATGTGAGGCTAAGCCACAGAATGAGCCAAAGGAAAACGTTCCTCTCGAAGTGAATAAGGCAGAATTTGAATTTGATGCCGCAGGGGGAGAAGACTCTTTTATGATAAAGGCCACTGAGAAACCTTCGATTGTTGGAAGATATGACTGGTGCATATTGAAATCATCAGCCTTCGAGTCCAATTCGATGACTGTTTCCATGACTGTTTCTGAAAACAAGACTGCAGACGAACGAAATGCTGAATTTTCAATTGTGTGTGGTAGTGAAAAAAAATACGTGAAGGTTCATCAGACCGGAAAGCAGGCCGTACCGGAGGAACCCGCTTCATTCCTTGACGAGCCGACTTTGCCTGAGAACAAAGCTGTGGCTTTCGTAGGCAGGCTCGGCTTCGGCTGGAATCTTGGAAACCAGATGGATGCTCAGAACAACGGCGTGTCAGGAGAAACATTCTGGGGCAATGCAAAATGCACTCAGGCCACTATGGACGGACTCAAGGCCAAGGGATTCTCGACTGTCCGCATTCCTGTGACCTGGATGGGACATATAGGAGCTGCTCCGGACTATAAGATTGAGGATGCATGGCTCGACCGTGTTGCTGAGATTGCCGGCTATGCAAAGAAGGCCGGACTCAACGCCATCGTGAACATCCACCACGACGACAGCCCTTCAGCAGGATGGCTCTGCGTGCACAAGGCTGCTGCCGATGCTGGTTACAAGGCTGAAATGTTCGCAAAATAT
>JALFNZ010000023.1 GCA_022774085.1 Bacteroidales bacterium | reverse complement strand
AGAGCTGGAGGTTGTGGCTATCGCAGGCAGGCAGGGAAGGAATGTGCTGGTCAGTGGCAAAGCCTCAGGAAGTGTTACGGTTGAATGTGACAGATGTCTTGAAGATTTGCAGCTTGCGGTAAGCACTGGTTTTGAGCTTGAGGTCAGATTCGGGGATGGCGAGGATCAGCAGCAGGAAGATGGCCGTGAGATCCTGTACGTTCCGGAGACTGACACTGAAATGGATTTGGGGCAGATAGTGTATGATTATGTGTGTCTGTCGCTTCCGCTTCAAAGAGTTCATCCCGATGGGGGATGTAATCAGGATGCCTTGAGGTTCTTGGGTTTGGAAATCGGGGATAATTCCTCTGAGGCATTGCCTGGCGAGAATAACCCTTTTGCAGCTTTGAAAGGACTCTTTGGAGAAAACTAAGATAATTAAGTTTCGCATTTAGCGAAACTACCATATTTAGAGACCTTTAGGTCGTGGGTAAGTCCCTTCCCCGGGGGAAGGGATTTAGGGATAGGTCCTCGTAAAAAGGGAAATGTGCGGTGGGAAGAAGTTTCGCAAGCGGCACAACCTTCAGGATCATAATAAGTTATAACTTGCGAAACTTGAGTAAGATATTAATAATTAAAAATATAGAACAATGGCACATCCGAAACACAAAGTCTCTAAACAGAGACGTGACAAAAGAAGAACGCATGACGTTGCGGTAGTTCCTACCCTTGCTACTTGCTCAAATTGTGGCGCAACGATTATGTATCACAGAGTATGTCCAGAGTGCGGCTACTATAGAGGCCGTCAGATCATCGAGAAGAAAGCTGAGTAAGTTTTCTCCACTGATGAGGGATGCTCTCATGGCCCTGTAGTTCAACGGATAGAATGGAAGTTTCCTAAACTTTAGATAGCAGTTCGATTCTGCTCGGGGCTACAAAAAAGGCGACCGTCAGGTCGCCTTTTTTGTATATAGTCAATTTTTTGTTATTTTTGCAGTCTTGATTGAAACGAAAATTAGTATGAAAAAAGTAATTGCTACTGCAGATGCGCCTAAGGCGGTCGGCCCATATTCACAGGCTATTCTTGTAAACGGAACTCTTTACATATCAGGCCAGATTCCTGTCAATCCCGCTGATGGCTCTGTCCCACATGATATAGCTGCCCAGGCTCACCAGTCATTGAAGAATATAGGAGCAATCCTGAAAGAGGCCGGGCTCGGATATGAAAATGTAGTCAAGACTACTGTTCTTCTTGCAGATATCGCTGATTTCAAGGCTGTAAATGAGGTTTATGCTCAATATTTCACAGCAGACAAGCCAGCGAGGGCCTGCTTCCAGGTGGCTGCTCTTCCTATGGGTGTAGGCATCGAGATTGAAGCAATCGCCGTCGAAGGATAATGAGCCGCAGGTCAATCATAATCTGTATCTGCGCCCTGATACTTATGCTAGGAGGCATATCCGCTGCTGTTGCGGTCTTGTATTCTGATGGGAATTCAGGCAAGGAGCAATCACCGGCGCAGGTTGCTGATGACTCGCGATTCATATTGTTGCCGGCTGTGCCTTCGGACGCCGTTGCGCTCTTCTGCTTTTCCAAAGCATCCGATGCATGGGAGATGACTCCGTTCAAGGACTTCGGATGCAGGATGACGGTATCCCTTCATTATTCCGGCAAACTGACACCTCTATATGTATTTGACATGGGCCGTTCTTCAAAGGAACTTTCCTCTGAAGGGGCTTCTCTTGTGGAATATGCTCAGGGACTGGGACTTGTAACCGAGTATG
Organism: Bacteroidales bacterium; assembly: GCA_022774085.1. Lineage (GTDB taxonomy): Bacteria > Bacteroidota > Bacteroidia > Bacteroidales > UBA932 > Cryptobacteroides. The sequence goes on along the minus strand of JALFNZ010000023.1, from coordinate 6,711 downwards.
TTGACTGCAGCGCCTATCCTTCGCTTCATAAGAAAATAGGCAGCCGTTCCATCGTGCTGGCTTCTCCTTCAGAGGTAATAGTACGCTCTTCCATACGCCATCTTGAGAAAAATGTATCGGTCCTTGATCTTTCAGGTTTTCCTGAAGCTGCATCACAGGTCCAGACCTCCGATGTAATGATTGTCTCCAACGAGCAGTCTTCGAAACTGCTTGGAACTCTGCTTGGCAATGGTTTCGGTTCATGGTCGGATTTTGCGACCAGACTTTCCTCATGGACAGTTGCCGATATAGATTGTCTGGGCAAGGATGGCATAGTTCTCAACGGAAAGGCAGTCAGTGACGACATACCTTCAATGTTCATGTCAGTCCTGAAAGGAAGTGCCTGTGCTACATCTGCCTTCACATCGGTGCTACCTTCATATACCTACTCTGCCCTTTCTCTTCCGATGAAAGATGTTGAGGCATATCTTGCAGCCTATTCTGCATTTCTTGACTCCAAACAACAGCTTCAGAATGCCATGGCAAGAAGCAAGGCACTGAAAAAAGAGAATGGACTTTCTCCGCAGGAATTCTTTGCGGGCATTGGTGTCAGGGAAGTTGCAACGGCATCTTTCATAAGCCGGAGCTCTCTTCAACGAGTCAATCTGATACGTTGCTCCAACCCTGACGCAGAGCTTATATTCAAGGATTGTGATACTGTTCCTTCGCTGAAGGATTATTCTCCGGCTCTGCATCCGTTTGCATATCCCTCATATCTTGGCTCTGCATTCGGCAATCTTTTCAACCTCAAGGATGAGTCATGTTTTACATATGTTGACGGATGGATAATTTCAGGCAGCAAGGAGGCAGTCGAAGAATATACTGAAGGCAGGGCACTTGAATATACACTGAAAGAATATCTTTCAGACGCGTCCTTGCCGGAAATTCCCGGTTCGAAATCCTCTGTTGCAACCGCATTTCTGTCAGTGTCTTCAGCTGTATCTTCTCCTGAGAAAATGTTCAGGAAATCATTCCTCAGCCTTGCCTCGGGCTTTACAAAGGATGCAGACCTTGTCCCATTGGTCCTCACGTTCGGTACTTCCAAGGACCATTCTTCATTCCATGTAGAACTGAAGAGTCTCAAGCTCAGGAAGACCAAGGCTCCGGCTTTTGACCGTGACACAACTGTGGTCATACCTCAGGGACCGTTCGAGGTCAGGAATTCAGGCACGGGCAAAACCAACTTTTTCTATCAGCAGGACAATCTTTATCTTTGCCTGAAGGAAGAAGGAGGAAAGGGACTTTGGGGCATTCCTTTTGACAAGAAGATATGCGGAACTACCTGTAACGTAGATTATTATGCCAATGGCAAGATTCAATTCCTCTTCGGAGCCGGATCCAAGATATATCTTATCGACAGACTTGGCCGATTTGTCAAAGGCTTCCCGGTTGACCTTGGAAAGGAAATCCTGATAGGCCCTGACGTATATGATTTCAATTCTACCAACAAATACAATATCATGGTCCTCCATAAGGATAAAACCATTGAAATGTATAACCTCAAGGGCCAGAAACCGTCTTCATGGAAGGGTATCAAATCAGAAGAAACCATCAAGTCTCTACCTGAGAGGCTGATTCTGGGAGACAAATCTTGCTGGGTGGTCAGGACATCCATCCGCACCATGATATATCCGTTCAACGGCGGAGAGGCCCTGACCCGGGAAGAGGGTGACAAGATGATACGCCCGGACAGCAAGGTCAGAGTCATCGACGACAATACCATCGAATTTGAATGTTACGATGGAAAAACCAGAAAATTAGTACTTTAACTTAAATTTTATATGGAATTCACATCAGTAAACAAGCTTTTTGAAGAGTCCTTCAAAAAGAACTGGGACCGCCCTGCGATCTCTAACTATCAAGGAGTCACCCTGCATTACAGGGATGTGGCGCGCAGGATTGAAAAAATGCACATCATGTTTGAAGAGTGCGGTCTCCAGAAAGGCGACAAGGTCGCAATCTGTTCAAGAAACCAGGCGAATTGGGCTGTTGCTTTCCTGTCGGCCCTTACATACGGAGCTGTGCCGGTCCCTCTTCTTCATGAGTTCAAACCGGGAAACATTCACCATCTTGTAAATCATTCTGAGGCAAAGATTCTTTTTGTCGATGATGTGGTATGGGAAGGCCTCTCCGAGAGCGAAATGCCTCTGCTCCATGCAGTGATCCAGGTGAATACTTTCAAACTTCTCTATTCTGCAGATGAGAGAATTACCTCTGCACGCGAGCACCTGAACGAACTTTTCGGACGCAAATATCCTGAAGCCTTCGTCCCTGAGGCAATCAGTTATTATGAGGATTCTGCTGATGAACTTGCTATAATCAACTATACATCAGGTACTTCTGGATTCTCCAAGGGTGTCATGATTCCTTACAGGGCAATCTGGTCGAACATCGTTTTCGCCAGGGGAGTCCTTCCTCTGCTTGACAATACTAAGAACATCGTGTCCATGCTTCCTTGCGCTCACATGTACGGTCTCATGTTCGAGGTGCTCTACGAACTGAGTGTCGGTGCGCATGTACACTTCCTTTCAAGGGTACCTAGCCCTAAGATTATCATGCAGGCTCTCGCTGAGGTGAAGCCATACATCGTGATTGCAGTGCCTCTTGTTATCGAGAAAATCTACAAGAGCAAGGTCAAACCTGTCCTGGAGAAGGAAGGAATTCGTTTCCTTATGAAACTTCCGGTTCTCAATCAGGTGGTAATGAACAAGATACGTACAGAGCTTGTGAACGCATTCGGAGGCCAGTTCGAGGAAGTCATCATTGGTGGTGCTGCGTTCAACAAGGAGGTTGAGGCATTCTTCAAGCAAATCGGTTTTCCGTTCACTGTCGGTTATGGTATGACCGAGTGTGCTCCGATTATCACTTATGATGACTGGAAGGAAGAGAAACTCTATTCTTGCGGAAAAGTTGCTCCGAACCTTGAAATCAAGATTGAATCTGCCGATCCTCAGAATGTTCCGGGTGAGGTGCTTATAAAAGGTGCCAATGTATTCCTTGGCTACTACAAGAACGAGGAAGCAACTTCGGCTGTCTTTACAAAGGACGGATGGTTCCGCACCGGAGATATGGGTGTCATCGATGCTGATGGCAGCCTCTTCCTCAAAGGCCGTTCGAAATGTATGATTCTCGGTCCTTCCGGACAGAACATTTACCCTGAAGAGATTGAGACAGTGCTCAACAGCCAGCCTTATGTGGTTGATTCGCTCGTAATCGAGGACAATGGAGGACTCACCGCCCTGATTTATCCTGACTTCCGCCTCGGAGAGACTGACGGCATGGATCAGAGAGGCATGGTCAAACATTTTGAGACTGCTCTTTCAGACATCAACAAGGAACTTCCGAACTATGCAAAACTCAAGAAGATCGAGGTGATGTCAGAGGATTTCGAAAGAACTCCGAAGAAGAGCATCAAACGTTATTTGTATCAGAGAAATTAATATGGAGAAATTCGACCGCAGCTATCTTGACATGGCCGGTATCTGGGCACGCAATTCTTATTGCAAAAGGCGTCAGGTTGGTGCCATCCTTGTCAAGGACAGAATGATAATATCCGACGGATATAACGGGACACCTTCCGGATTCGAGAATATTTGTGAAGATGAGAATGGGGTTACCAAGCCGTATGTACTTCATGCAGAGGCAAATGCGATTACCAAGGTCGCACAGTCGGGAAACAGCAGCAAGGATGCTACATTGTATGTTACGGCATCTCCTTGTATGGAATGTGCGAAACTTATTATTCAGGCAGGGATAAAAAGGGTAGTATATCGTGACGAATACCGGATTACGGACGGAATCGACCTGCTGAAGAAGGCAGGGATAGAAGTCGAGAAAGTTGATTGAGTTGAAATATGAAACGTATTGAAAATACTCTTACCATCGCGCTCCTGGGAATAGTCCTGGGAGTGCTTGGTACATTGGTGGGCCAGAAAATTTTGGGCCCGAAAAGAACATTCGACGGGGATTACAACCGTTGGCGCAAACTGAATCTCATTCTTCAGGAGGTTCAGAAGAATTATGTGGATACCATCGACATGAATGCCATGACAGATGCTGCCGTCACGGCTGCTCTTGCCAAACTGGACCCGCATTCTGTATATCTTCCTCCTGTGGAACTCACTGAATCGGAAACCGAGCTTGCCGGCAATTTCGAAGGCATTGGCATCCAGTTCAATGTGCCCAATGATACTGCCATCGTGCTGAGCGTCATTCCCGGAGGACCTTCCGAGAAGGCCGGGCTCAATCAGGGCGACAGGATTATCCGTGTCAATGACAGGACAATTGCCGGAACCAGGACACCGCAGGACAGCATGGTCAGGCTCATGAAGGGCCCTTCCGGAAGCAAGGTTAAGATAACAGTCAGCAGAGACGGTACTCTGATACCTTTTGATATAACAAGGGATAAGATCCCTGTGCATTGCATTGATGCTGCATTCATGATTGATGATGTGACCGGCTATGTGAAATTGTCAAAGTTCACCAGGACGACATACAAGGAGTTCCGTGAGGCTTCTGATAAGTTGCTCTCCCAGGGTATGAAAAGGATGATTTTCGATCTCCGTGGCAATACCGGCGGTTATTTCGACCAGGCTCTCCAGTTGTCGAACGAGTTTCTCGCGAAGGGTGAAAAAATCGTATATATGGAAGGCCTGCATCGTCCAAGGCAGGACTTCGATGCAGACGGAAGGGGACGTTTGAAGGAGATAGGGCTGTCCGTTCTGATTGATGAAAGTTCAGCCTCATCGAGTGAAATCTTCTCAGGCGCAATCCAGGATAATGACAGGGGAGTGGTCGTGGGAAGGCGCTCGTTCGGCAAAGGACTTGTACAGGAACCGATGAATTTTACCGATGGTTCTGGTATAAGGCTCACTGTATCAAGGTTTTATACCCCTTCGGGAAGGTGTATCCAAAAACCGTATGCCGATGATTATGCCTATGACATATATGAAAGGTATGCCCATGGCGAAATGACTTCCGCCGACAGCATGAAGGTGGATACCACCGCTGTTTATTATACGATGAAAGGCCGTCGTGTCTATGGTGGAGGGGGTATCATTCCTGACGTGTTCGTTCCTCTGGACACTACGAAGGCTACCAAGTTCTATATAAACTGCAACAAGAAAGCCACCCAGATGCGTTTTGCTTCCGCCATGTTTGACAAATATCGTTCACAGCTGGCAGAAATAAACGATTTCAAGGCTTTGGAACGCTGGATGGATGAGGTGTCACTTGAGCGCCAGTTCCTGGATTTTGCATCTTCGAAGGATGCTCTCAAGCCATCGGCTGCCGAGTGGGAGTCATCGAAGAGCTATATGATGCCGCAGCTGAAAGCTCTTGTGGGGCGTTATTCGAAGCTCGATGAGGAGGCATTCTACCGCTTCTACATTCCGGTTGACGATGCTCTCCAGCAGGCTCTCGCACATTCTTCCACCGTCGAATAATTTTTTGACCGCGCCCATCCTCCTGTTATTCCGAACTTTTATGGGAAGTCGGGGATTCTCCTTCCGTCCTGTCATTCCGAGCGACCGGAGGAAGTCTAGGAATCTTTCAACAAAAAATTTGTAAATCAGAAAATTATGCGTATTTTTGCGCGCTTTTCTGACCGGAAGGCCAGCAGGCACAAAGTATAATGTTTAACCCACTAGTTTGTTTAAATTACTTTTTTTACAATGGAAGAAAACAAAACAGTAGTGGCAGCTGAGGAAACTCCAGTTGTCGTAGAAGAAACCAAGAAAGCTCCGCTGAATGCTTCAGTAGATCCTGACAAATTCGATTGGGATGCTTTCGAAAGCGATGATGTCTATGGTGAGGACATCAAGGACATTGACGCAAAATACAGCCAGACTCTCTCAAAAGTAGTTGAGGGTGAGGTTGTTGAAGGCGTAGTTACAGCAATCAGCAAAAGAGAGGTGATTGTTAACATCGGTTACAAGAGCGAAGGTGTCATCATGGCTCCTGAGTTCCGTTACAACCCTGAGCTTAAAGTCGGAGACAAAGTTGAGGTGTTCGTTGAGAGCACTGAGGACAAGAAAGGCCAGCTCATTCTTTCTCACAAGAAAGCACGCCAGCTCCGTTCTTGGGATATGGTAAATGCAGCATTTGCAGCAGACGAGATTGTAAAGGGTTATGTGAAGACCCGTACAAAAGGCGGTATGATTGTCGATGTATTCGGAATCGAGGCATTCCTCCCTGGTTCACAGATCGACATCAAACCTATCCGCGACTACGATCAGTTTGTTGACACAACCATGGACTTCAAGATTGTCAAGATCAATCAGGAGTTCCGCAACGTTGTCGTATCTCACAAAGCTCTCATCGAGGCAGAACTCGAGCAGCAGAAGAGCGAGATCATCGGCAAACTCGAGAAAGGTCAGGTTCTTGAGGGAACTGTCAAGAACATCACAGGTTACGGCGTATTCGTTGACCTTGGCGGTGTTGACGGTCTCATCCACATCACAGACCTTTCATGGGGCAGAATCAACCATCCGGAGGAGGTTGTTTCTCTCGACCAGAAGATCAACGTCGTTATCCTCGACTTCGATGAGTCAAAGAAGAGAATCGCTCTCGGCCTGAAACAGCTTACTGTTCATCCTTGGGACGCTCTCGATGCAAACCTCAAAGTTGGCGACAAGGTTAAGGGTAAAGTTGTTCTCATCGCTGACTACGGTG
>JALFNZ010000053.1 GCA_022774085.1 Bacteroidales bacterium | reverse complement strand
ACAAGTGCCAATGAGATAGATGCGTTCATATCAGCAAATGGCAGTGCAGTGCTTAAGTCACCGTTGTCAGGCAGCGGGAAAGGAATCCGTTTTGTAAGGGAAAGGCTTTCCGAAAGCGACGAAGGATGGTGCAGGAGAACCATTGGCAAACAGTGTTCTGTGATAGTCGAGCGACGGTTTGAGATAATAAAGGAATGTGCCATGCTCTTCGAATGTCACCACGAAGGCATCGATTTCATCGGTTATTCCCTGTTCGAGACCAAGAACGGAGCGTACAGCAGGAATATTCTTGCGAGTAACGAGGATATTGAGGATATGATAGCCGGATATATCTCGCGGGACACTTTGATTGCTATCCGAGAGGGTCTGACATCCATTCTTGCAAATAGCCTCGTTGGGCATTATGAGGGATATCTCGGCGTTGACCAGATGATCTGCCAGACTGACTCCCCTTTTTTCGTTCCCGTCTCCGAAATCAATCTCCGGATGACTATGGGGCTCATTGCTAGGAATCAATACGACATTCGCATGAGGCGAAAATTTACTGAGGCTACCAGACAACCAAAAGGGTGACAACCGAAATGATAGCCCACAAAGTCACTCCGAGGAGGATAGGCTTCAGCCCGGTCTTGCGCACCGACTCGATTGACATTCCTGAACCTATCAGGAAGAGAGTAACGGAGAGGGATTTGTGGGAGAAGACCGAAATGGATTTTGACAGAAGCTCAGGCATGGTCACATAGGTATTGAAAACCATTGCAAGGATGAAAAGGAAAATGAACCAAGGAATGGAAATACTAGTCTTCTGACCTTTCTTCTGTCTGAAAATCAGGATTGAAACAAGTGAAAGAGGAATAATCCACAATGCTCTGGTTAGTTTAATCGTCGTCGCAACCTTCAAAGCCTCATCCCCATAGATAGAAGCGGCTCCCACCACCGAACTGGTGTCATGGATGGCAATTGCAGCCCATGTTCCAAACTGCTGCTGGTCAAGCCCGAGAGCATGTCCGATCGGAGGGAAGATGAAAAGAGCCACAGCATTGAGCGTGAAGATTACTGCCAGGGACATGGAAGTCTCGTCATCGTCAGCCTTGACAACAGGAGCGACTGCCGCGATTGCACTGCCTCCGCAGATTGCAGTTCCCGCACTGATCAGATATGACAATTTCGGAAGTATTCCAAAAGCTCGTCCGAGAAGCCATCCGATGGTCATCACGCCTATTACGGATACAATGGTGAACATGATGCCCTCCTTTCCTGCAGCAAGGGATTCGTGAAGATTCATTCCGAAACCAAGTCCGACCACAGCAACCTGAAGCAAGTACTTGGACACCTTCTTGGAGAACAACGGAAATGGATTCCCTATAGTAAGTGCAAGCACGATTCCGGCAAAAAGCGCAATGGCAGGAGAAACGAATACCGATGCCACGATCAGCACCACGAACAAAGCTTTTGAGATATTTTCCTTCATAACCAAATCAAATTAACGACTGCAAAGATATGAAGGAAAACCATACCTTGTATATATAATTATTACCTATTCCATGGTCATGTCCTCAAAATCCACTATCCTGAGCTGGTAGTTCTTGCTACCTTGTATTGCAAGGTATTAAATTATTACATATATTTGCACCGTCAAATTAATTAATAGTTAAAAATACTTTAAAAACCAATACAATGAAAAAGACTATCAACGTAGCAATCGGCGGATGCAACTTCATAATTGATGAAGATGCTTACAACTCACTCGATGCATATCTCGAATCATTCAAGGCAGCCCTGGGAAGCTCATCCTCAAGCAATGAGGTAATGGAAGAGCTCGAAGCAAGAATTGCAGACCTTTTCAAGGAAAAGCTTGCCGGACGCGAAGTTGTGGACATCAACATGACCAAGAGCATCATCGACCAGCTTGGCATGCCGGAAGGAAGCAGCTCAAATACGGCATACACTGCCCCGGACCAGTATGAAAGAGGTGTGAAGAAATTCTTCAGGGACCCGGACAACAGCAAGATTGCCGGTGTATGTTCAGGTATCAGCTATTACCTTGAATTGGATGTAACCATCGTAAGAGTACTCTTTCTGGTGGCACTCATCTGCTGCTCAGCAGGTTTCTGGATCTATCTGGTATTCTGGATCGCAGCTCCGCAGGCCAGGACCGCTGCAGAAAAATGCGAGATGAGAGGAATCCCTGCAACAGCCGAAAACATCAGGAAATTTACTTCATCCAAATAAAGCATCAGATATGGAAGCAAATAACAATTTCATAGAAAACAACAGCACTCAGATGCGCCGGGGCGTGTTGGAATACAGCATATTGCTGATTCTCGCCCTTGAGGATGAATATGCGTCCTCGATTATTCAGAAACTGAAAGATGTGGATATCATCGTGGCGGAAGGCACCGTATATCCCCTGCTCATACGGCTCAAGAAACTGGGACTTCTGAACTACAGGTGGGAAGAATCTCCGCAGGGACCTCCGAGAAAATACTATATGATCACCGACGCAGGACGTGAACAGCTCAAAGGGCTTGACCAGGCATGGAAGAAACTAGTGAACAGCATTGAATCATTGAACAGAATATGAAACGTACAGAAAACATAAACCTTGGCGGTTACGCATTCATCATTGAAGAGGATGCTTGCAAGGAATTATCGGAATACATAGACAAGATAAAGGACAGTCTTGCAGATGATGCCGAGGAAGTGACCGCAGACATCGAAGTGAGAATCGCTGAAATCCTCAGCGAAAAGACAGGCAGCACAAATGTGGTCACCCTTCCGATGATTGAGGAAGTACGGAAAAGAATCGGCAATCCTTCTGAAATATCCGAAGACAATGAAGACAAACCGAAGGATCCAAAGCAGGAAAAAATAAAGAAACGCCTGTTCAGGGACGTTGAGAACAGATTCCTTGGAGGTGTCTGTGCCGGCATCGGAGCTTATTTCGGAATCGATCCGGTCATCATAAGGATATTGTTCATCATTCTTGCAGTCCTCGGGCTGTTCACGAGAATGGAATCATTCATCACCATTGCCCTGCTCGGCTATTCTGCCCTTTGGGTGGCAATGCCTGCAGCAAGAACGGTGGAGGAAAAATGCAGCATGAAGGGAAAGCCGATGCGTCTTGAGAGTTTTGTTTCAAGCAAAGCTGATATCAGGCAGGAAATCAATGAATTGGCAACATCCGAGGGCAGTCGGAAAGTAGCCAGGGTCTTCAGCTGTATCTTCGGTATCATTATGATCATTGCAGGTCTGTCCAATCTTCTCGGATGCTTCGTAATCCCTATAGTTCCGCAGATTTTCGACAAATACATCGATCTCGGGAAATTCGTATATGGAAATGAACTTGCCATGGCAAGCAGGATAATCATGGACCCGTATTTCTGGTGGTTCGTCACGGCATTCGTAGTTTTGTTCAGCGTGTGGCTTCTTTGGTGCGGAACTATCCTGTGCTTCGACTTCAAAGCTCCGAAATGGAAACCTGGACTGGTGCTGTTCATCGCATGGATATTCAGCATTCTTGCCCTTGCAGCCTGGGTAGTAAAAATTGTCGCAGACATGATTCCTATGATAATATAATCCTATAAATACATGAAACTCAAAAACTTAATTATCTGCTGCACCATCATTGCAGCAGCCTCTCCCCTCGCCCGTGCAGACGAGGGTATGTGGCTTCCATCCCTTATTGCAAACAGGATTGACGACATGCATTCCAAAGGATTCAAACTGGAAGCAAAAGACATTTACAACATTAACGAGGCTTCTCTCAAAGATGCAGTGGTTCTGTTTGGAGGCGGATGCACGGGAGAAATCGTTTCACCTGAAGGCCTTCTGCTGACCAACCACCATTGTGGATACAGCTATATCCAGAGCCACAGCAGCGTGGAGCATGATTACCTGCGCGACGGATTCTGGGCAATGAGCCGCTCTGAGGAACTTCCGAATCCAGGCTTGAAGGTGCGGATACTTGAACGCATGGATGATGTTACACCGGCCGTACTGAAAGGCTGTTCTGACGAGCTTTCTGCAGAAGAGAACAGCAAAATGACCTCGGAAAACATCAAAGCCATTGTCAAGGAAGCTGAAGCAGCAGGAAAAGGCCTGAAGGCCACAGTGGAATCCATGTACTACGGCAACCAGTATTTCCTGTTCATATATAAGGAATATTCAGATATCCGCATGGTCGGAGCACCTCCTTCATCCATAGGAAAGTTCGGAGGAGATACGGACAACTGGGTTTGGCCCCGCCACACTGGCGACTTCTCCATGTTAAGGATTTATGCGGACAAAGACAACAACCCTGCGGAATATTCCATCGACAATGTTCCATATCAGCCAAAGAAATATTTCAAAATCGCTGCCACAGGGGTTCAGGAAGGCGATTTCACATTCATCTACGGATTCCCGGGCAGTACCCTCGAATACATTCATTCATCCGAGGTTGACTATATCCAGAACATCGGCGACCCGTCCAAGATTCATCTTCGCACCCTCAGGCTCAACATAATCAAGAGATATATGGACAGCAGCCAGAAAATCCGCATCCAGTATTCGTCCAAATATGCGAGCATCTCAAATGCCTGGAAAAAATGGCAGGGAGAAGAAATGGGTCTGAGAAAGAACAAGACTGCCGACAAGAAGCGTAAGGAAGAAGCCGCATTCTCAGCTTGGGCAGAAGGCACTGAATATCAAGGTATTTGCGACAAATTGGCTTCTCTTTACAAGGAGCTTGAGCCTTATGCCTTCGTGACTGATTACTACAATGAAACAGCCAGAAGCATCGAGCTTGCTTCATTTGCAAACCGCTACACCTCAATGATTGAAGAAGGCTCACCGGATGCATCCTCCACTCTCAAGAAATTCTACAAAGACTGGCAAAAGGAAATTGACAAGGAATGTTTCATGGCAGTGATGGAAGAATTCAGAAAAAACGTTCCGGAGAACTTCCAGCCGGATTATTTCAAATCCATGATTTCCGAATACGGCGATGTGGCCACATGGGCGGAATCGCTCTTCAGCTCAAGTCTTTTTGCATGCGAAAGTTCAGTTAAGGAAATGGATGTCAACTCATTGCAGACAATGAAATCCGATCCGGCCTTTGTCTTTGCCCGGAGTTTCCAGCAATGGTACAACACCGGCATTCTTCCGCAGGCAAGGAGAATCAAGGCAGAAATCCGCGCTGCATACAAAGACTATATGAGAGGTCAGATGGAATATGCAAAGGTCTGCGGTAAAAGCAATGATTTCTACCCAGATGCCAACCTCACTCTCAGGGTCGCATACGGCCACGTGGAAGGATATAGCCCTGCTGACGGAGTTTACTACACTCCTTCATCCACGCTCAAAGGCATCATCGAGAAAGACAACCCGGAGATTTTCGACTACAATATCCCTCAGATTCTCAGGGACATATATGCCTGTAGAGATTTCGGCAGCTGGACCGATGCCAATGGTCAGGTGCCTGTATGCTTCCTTGCCACCAACCATACTACGGGAGGCAATTCCGGCAGTCCGGTCATCAATGCGGACGGCAATCTGATTGGAATCAATTTCGACAGAGTCTGGGAAGGCACGATGAGCGACATCGCCTTCGACCCTGACCGCTGCAGGAACATCTCGCTCGACATCAGGTATGTGCTATTCACGCTTGAAAAAATTGCAGGAGCGCCGCATCTCATAGAGGAGATGACCATTATAAGATAAAAAACAAAAGCTGCGTGGAATTTGCTGTATAATTTGCATGTTTCACGCAGTAATTTTTATTTTTTGCGTTATATCGGCATGACAGACGACAGACAGCTGGCGATTAATTGCGCCAATGGGGACCGGAATGCGGGCGAGGAGCTGTACAGGCGTTACAGCAAGCGCCTGCTGTCGCTCTGTATGCGGTATATGAGTGACAAAGCCAGTGCGGAAGATGTCATGCATGATGCTTTTGTCAGAATATTGGAATCTATAGGGAAATACAGATACAACGGTCCGGGGTCCCTGTACAGCTGGATGGCAAGGATTACTGTCAACAAATGTTTTGATTCGGCCCGCATGAGAAGAAAAATCCGGAGGAGTTTCGTTGAGGACGGACAATTGGAGGCTGTACCTAGTGAGGATTATCTCATTGATACCGAACAGATTCCTCCAGACATCCTGAAACAGATGGTTGAATCTCTTCCTGAAGGATACCGGACGGTTTTCAAGTTATGGGCCGTGGAAGGGCTGTCACACAAAGAAATAGCGGAAGTTTTGAGAATCAGGGAAAAAAGTTCAGCATCAAATCTATCTCGTGCAAGGGTTATTCTCTCGAAGAAAATCAAGGAATATTATGAAAAAGACAGGTAAAGACGAGACTAAGTTCATCGAGGCTTTCCGTGAAAGTTATCTCGAAGACATTTTGCCGGAAGAGTCAAATGACGGATGGGCTGTAGTCAGCTCGAAGATGCGTTCTCGCGCGATTGTGCGAAGATGCGTTGCGGCTGCATGTCTTTGCCTTCCTTTGGCGGCAGTTGGTATATTTGGTGTGCGTTTATTGAATTCCGGGTCTTCGGAGGTGGATTTGGTGGCACAGTCTTCCGGGCCTTCGGAGGTGAATCTGGTGGTTCCGGCTTCCGATACTTCGGAGGTGGAACTGATGGCACAGATTTCCGGGGCTTCGGAGGTGGAGCTGGTGATGCCGGTTTCTGAGATTTCGGAGGTTGAGCCAATAACACAGAGTTCCGAGGTTTCGGAGATGGAGCCGATAGCACAGAGTTCCGAGGTTTCGGAGGTGGAGCTGGTGCAGAAGGAAGTGGAAGAAGAAATAAAGGCTGATGCGGTCAGAACCAGCAGCTCGCGCAATGGAATAAGCCTTTCTGCCAGTGTAAACGGCATGCCTGCGACTTCAGGTAAAACCATGGGGGCAACATCCCTGATGATTTCAGCCAGTCCCTTCAGTCCCGATATCAAATCATATAAGGCTCCATTAGAAACAATCTACTCCAATTCAGAATTCAGCCATTTCATGCCTTTTGGAGCAACCGTTCTGGTTTCATTCAACTTCGAGCGAAATCTTGCCCTGTCAACAGGACTAGCATATACTATGTTGTATTCCAGGGCGCAGGAACAGGGAGGAGGAGATATCATGAAACAATATGTCCACTATGTAGGCATACCGGTCACTTTGGACTGGCATTTTTTCAACAGGTCAGGTTTCAGCCTGTATTCAAGACTTGGAGGTCGGATGGATATATGTGCCGGAGCGCGTTTCGGGAATGAGAAGATGCAGGAAAAGCCTTTGCAATGGACGTTAAGTACCTCAGTAGGAGCAAATTATAATTTCAATCGTACGATTGGGCTGTTCATCCAACCGGAACTTGACTGGTACATCACCCAGACCAGCCTGAAAACGATACGTTCGCAAAACCCTGTCAATGCCACACTGCGCATTGGTCTGACTTTCAATCTGCTCTGATTCCTCAGCCTCCACAAAAAATCAGGCTGACCCAAAAGTCAGCCTGATTGTATAGAAAAAATAATTACATTTCGTCCGGAGCATATTTGAACGGATCCAGAGGCGATTTGTAATCGAAATAATCCTCTTTCTTGAAGAAACGGTCAAGTTCGATGGCCGCATTCTCAATTGAGTCCGAAGTATGGACAACATTCTCCTGAGCACTCAACGCATAGTCGCCACGGATAGTTCCAGGTACGGCCTTGCTTCCTTTGGTTGCTCCAGCCATAGCCCTGACTACCTGAACTGCATCATAACCTTCCCAGCAGCAAAGTATTACAGGTGCAGCCTTCATACCGTCACGCAACCATGGGAAAAATGGTTTGTCAAGCAGATGGGCATAGTGGACTGACAAGATTTCGTCATCCAACTGAGCCATTTTCATAGCCACGAGTTTAAGTCCTCTTTTCTCAAATCTTGAAATCACCTCACCGACAATTCCCCTCTGGAGAGCTCCCGGTTTCAAAATTACTAAAGTTCTTTCCATTATATTAGTTTTAGTGTAGTTGCACAATTCTCGGTAAAGTTAAACATTTTTTTCATATTTCTTCATAGTCTTGCGGTACCTGCTCCAAAAAAGGAGTCCGGCACATGTAAGGCCCAATGGAAATGAAAGCCATATTCCGGTCAATCCCAGTCCCAAGACAAAAGCGAATAGATATCCGGCTGGAAGACTGACCACGAAATAGGCAATGAATGCATACCATGTCACCATCTTGACATCTGATATGCCCCGCAACGCATTGGAATAATTGCTCTGCAATCCGTCACCGAACTGATAGATGACAAAAGGGATGACAATCTGGCTTACCATCATCGCCACCTCTGTGCTGTCAGTAAACCATGATCCGATATGATTTCTCACTGTCAGCATCAGCACGGACACAATGGCCACCATCCCCAGAATAATCTTGAAACCATCTGATACTGTGCACCTTACATTGGGGTAATCCGTCGCTCCCATGAAATTGCTCGCCCTCACGGCCACTGCTGCCGCCATGCCATAATACATCATGAAGCCGACCTGACCGACAGTCAGCATTATCTGATGGGCGGCAAGGGCTGTTGCACCAATCCAGCCGACCATGATGGTGCTCAGGCTGAAGGAAGCCGTTTCCATTCCCATCTGCAGTCCCACAGGCATCCCCATCCGGCAAAGAAAGATAGCGTCTCTCTTATTCACGTGTCCATTCCTGAACCCGTTGCGATATGGTTTATAACGGTTTGATATCAGGAACACGGCGACAAAGCAAAGACACATCAGCACTCTTGCGGAAAGCGTTGCGATGCCGGCACCCGTAAGTCCCATGCGAGGGAAACCCATTTTTCCATAAATCAGCAGCCAGTTGGCAATGATATTGAAAAGATTGCCGCCCAGAAGAATGCACATCGGTGTCACGGTATCGGTAATTCCGTCACTGAACTGCTTGAAAGAGTTGAAAAGCAGGACGAATACAAGCGAGAAAAGAAGGACAATATAGTATGGACGCATCAGCGGAAGCAATTCCTCCGGCTGTCCCAGGCTGTGGATGTTCACATATAGCAAGAACATGAGAGACATCAGGACGAGCGAGACTAATAAATTGACACAGAGCGAGTTGCGAAGCATCCTGCCGCACTTGTCCACATCTGCTTTTCCATAGAGGCTGCCGATGACTGGAGTCAGGCCATAGGAAAAGCCTGTAGAAAAGATGATTACAAGATTGAAGACATTGTTGACAAAACTTGCGGCGGCCAGTTCGGCAGTACCATACCATCCGACCATCATCGTGTCAGCGATGCTCAATATGATAATGCCCAACTGGCCGACCATAATGGGAAGGCCCAATCTGAAAAGTTCCTTTACCTGGGATCTGGTTCCTGTAATGCTATTCATTTTTATATTGATTCCCGGCAAAGGTAATGCTTTTTCTCCAACCTGCAGAATCTACCTTATTCTCAACATTTCAACTGGCTGACTCTGGACAAGGTCGAGCGGAAATGCCTGATACTTGATTTTTGCAAAATTGATATCCATAAGGTCAATGCAGCGGATATTACTGTTCCAGGCCGTCCTGTAATAGACTTTCATCGAATTCTGATCTGTCGCACAAGTGAACTGAGTGGCGCTCGGAAGACCCTCGGGTGCCTTTCCCTTCGGGTGCTGGATGCCTGACGGAATGTCGAAATTGTTCAGGATATGGAAAGCCTGGAAAACAGTCTGCTCGCCTGTCGCGAGTTTCGGTGCCGTAGTCTGGAAAAATGCCGCACGGACAAATCGGGAAGGCGGGGTGAAATCGCCCGGAAGTCCCAGCATCCCGCTGTTGCCTCCGAATGGGCTGAGTGTCACGCCATCAGCAAGCTCATGTGAATCGGCGGCACCCGGGAAAAGGTTGACATAATTGTTCAGATTGGCAATATGCCATTTGAAACCTGGAGAATTGGTCAGGACTCCGAGCTTGTTCTCATAGATATGAGGTACTCCACCTACACATTCGATAACTACCATTCTTCCTCCGGGTTCGCTTATTCTCCAGTGAACTGCACCAATCTTGCTGTCTAGAGTCACCAGGTCAATTCTCCCGATTGCATCCATGACCTGGTCGATGGACGAGAACTGAGAAAGAACCCAACTGACAAACTGCATGTCACACAGTGTCTTGTATCTATGTTCCTTGTTATAAGCGACATAATCTCCATATCCAGGAAAAAAGAACAGGCCGGCTGAAAGCCCGGCTTCATTGAGTCCCTCAACGACGAAGTCTTCATATTCGGTGTAAATGCCCACATAACCGTATATGGACTTGAACTGCATTCCATCTGCCCCCTCCGGGGTGAAGGAACGGAAAGAATGGCCACGTGGAGCTGCCACATAGCCACAATGCATCGGAGAAGCCGCCCATTCGACAGTTCTGGCAACGACACGGCTGCCATCTGCTGCTGTCAGAGCGATTCCAGTACAGGCAAGTGCCTGAAAGGCACTCAGAAAAAATACGACCGCAACGACGGACAAAATATATGAACGTTTCATGATTTAATGTATTAAACGACGATTTGTCTGCAATGAACGAGCCATATTTTTCCTGATTTTGTCATATAAGAGAAAAAAATCGTATCTTTACGGTCCAAAACCAAAATCTAAACCTCATACCGATGAGTCCGGAAGTAATTGCAAGCATCGATGCCATCAAGGTGAATATGAATGTAGGCGGAATGAATGTTATCAACATCGTTCTTGCCTTTGTAATGTTCGGAGTAGCCTTGGGAATAAAAACTGAGACATTCCTGGATGTAATCAAAAAACCTAAATCGTTCATTCTAGGAATAATATGTCAGATGATCCTGCTTCCGGGACTGACCTTCCTTCTTGCACTTGCCATGAAGGACATGATTTCTCCCATGATTGGACTTGGAATGATCTTGGTGGCATCCTGCCCGGGAGGCAACATTTCCAATTTCATCACTTCGCTGTCCAGGGGCAATACCGAACTTTCCGTGTCACTTACAGCTGTGAACACTGCCGTCTGTATTTTTACGACCCCTGCCAATTTCGCTTTATGGGGAGGTTTGTTCATGAATAATGCACGGATAGCAAGCGAATTGCCTCAATTGAGCATACCGTTCTGGGAGATTTTCAAAACCATCGTGATTCTCCTCGGCATCCCGATTTTACTTGGAGTTCTGTGCAAAAAATATCTGCCTGCATTTTCTGAGAAAATCAAGAAGCCGTTCCAGTACCTTTCCGTAGTGTTTTTCATCGCCATGGTGGTACTCGCTTTCAGCAACAACCTTGATGCGTTTATGAAATGCATAAGGTACATTTTCCTCATTGTACTGATACACAACATATTGGCTCTCGGAATTGGTTTCCTGACAGGCAGTATTTTCAAAGTTCCTTACAAGGACAGGAGGACGCTCACCATCGAGACCGGCATACAGAATTCAGGTCTTGGACTTGTTTTGCTTTTCAACCCGGCCATCTTCGGTCCCGAATGGGCGGCTAACGGCGGAATGCTTGTAATTACAGCATGGTGGGGAATATGGCATATCATTTCAGGTCTGACCCTTGCATTCCTTTGGAGATGGAGAGGAAGGAAAGATGTAGAAAACGCTTAATTTAAGAACAAATGTCCAAGAAAAACATATACGATTACGACTGGCTCTATACTTGCCTCAGGCCTGTTGTTGACAGGTTCATGAAGGCAAGTTACAGGCGCTTTGAGACTTTCGGGATGGAAAATATCCCGAAGGACGGAGCCATAATAATAACTCCCAACCACTGCAATACCCTGATGGATGCCTTGGTCGTGCTGGGAACATTCAAGGATGAAACAGTTTTCGGAGCAAGGGCTGACATGTTCAACAATCCGACCATTGCAAAGATTATGTTCTTTCTGAGAATTCTGCCGATGGTACGCCAGAGGGACGGACTTCGCAATGTGCTGAAAAACAATGAGACAAACGAAATAATCGTTGACACTCTGAAGCACGGAGTGCGCTTTTGCGTATATCCTGAAGGAAGACACAGACCTGCAAGGAGCATTCTGCCTCTTGGAAAGGGTGTGTTCAGGATGGCATTGGCGGCAGTCAACGAACTTGGAGATTCCTCAAATGTGTATATCGTGCCGGCGGGACTTGAATATGAAGACTATTTCAGGTTCCGTTCCACCGCTTTGCTGAGTTTCGGGGAGCCAATTAATGTAACGGAGTTCGTACGGAACAACCCCGTGGAAAATGAAGTACAGCTAATTGAGCCTTTGAGGAAGGAATTGTCCTCCAAAATGAGCGGGCTCATTACATATCTACCTGATGATGAAGACCTTGCACCATCATGGACTCTACTCAAGATGATAGCTGCAAAGGGTGACAGAGGGGGAAGACTGCACGAGAGAATGATGCGCAACCGTGACATAGCCAGCCAGATAGCAAAGAAGAAAGCATCTGATCCCGAGGCTTTTGCAGCCCTGATAGGAAAAGTCAGAGAATTTGATAACAGACGAAGGAAAGAAGGCATTTCCATCTTCTCCTTTGGAAAGAGCAGACCGGTGCTGAGTCTTGCCGGACGCACTTTGGCCGGCATTGCCTTTCTCCCGTGGTTCATTTTCTGTGTAACGGTATCCTTGCCTTCATGGCTGACCTTCAATGTTTTGAAAGGAAAGATAAAGGACAAGGCGTTCAGGAATACGGCAGGATTCGGAGTCGGACTTGCAATGGGCATAATCTTGTTCATCATATATGCCATCCTCAGTTTCTGCCTTCTCCCATGGTATTGGGCATGCCTGTTCCTTCTGGCATATATCCCTTCATACTACAGTTTCCATGACTGCCTCGAATATTGGCGCAGAACCATATCCGACTTCAGATTCATCGGTAAAGGCAGTCTGAAGAAATGCTACTGCGACATTTTGGACGAATTCAACGCATGACTCCTCAATTGATATTTTGTATTACTTTTTAATATTAACACTTAAAACGAACAAAACATGGACAGTTACACTCAGAAGTATGTTGACAGCTTCATGGCCGAACTTACTGCCAAGAACCCAGGAGAAAAAGAGTTTCACCAGGCCGTAAAAGAGGTGCTTGAAAGCGTTGCACCTTACATTGTTGCACATCCTTATCTGATGGAGCAGAAAATTCTCGAAAGAATCGTTGAACCTGAAAGAATCATCATGTTCAGGGTTCCATGGCTCGATGATGAAGGAAACATCCAAATTAATAAAGGCTACAGGGTACAGAACAGCAGCGCCATCGGACCATACAAGGGCGGTATCCGTTTCCATCCAAGCGTGAACCTCAGCATCATGAAGTTCCTGGCTTTCGAGCAGACCTTCAAGAACAGCCTTACTACCCTTCCTATGGGTGCCGGAAAAGGTGGTTCTGATTTCAATCCTAAAGGAAAATCCGACAATGAGGTCATGCGCTTCTGTCAGAGCTTCATGACAGAACTTTCAAAACATATCGGTGCTGATACAGACGTTCCTGCAGGAGACATCGGAGTCGGCGGACGTGAGATTGGTTATATGTTCGGCCAGTACAAGAGACTGCGCAACGAATTCACCGGAGTGCTTACAGGAAAAGGCCAGTCATGGGGAGGAAGCCACATCAGACCTGAGGCAACCGGTTACGGCGTATGCTATTTCGCATCTGCAATGCTTGCTACCAAAGGCGACAGCTATGAAGGCAAGACAGTTGCAATCTCCGGTTCAGGAAACGTTGCACAGTATGCTGCAAAGAAAGCTCTCCAGCTCGGAGCAAAAGTAGTAACCATGTCAGACTCAAATGGTTACATCTATGATCCAGAAGGAATTGATGCAGACAAGCTCGCATATGTGATGGAGCTCAAGAACATATACAGAGGCCGAATCAAAGAATATGCAGAAAAATATCCGTCTGCACAGTACTTCCCTGGCGAAAGGCCTTGGGGCGTGAAGTGCGACATTGCAATGCCTTGCGCAACCCAGAATGAACTCAACGGCGAAGAGGCTAAGGCACTTATCGCAAACGGTTGCATGTGCGTTGCCGAGGGTGCCAACATGCCTTCAACTCCTGAAGCCATCGAAGTTTTCCTCTCAGCAAAGATTCTCTATTCCCCTGGAAAGGCGTCAAACGCAGGTGGTGTTGCAACGTCAGGTCTTGAGATGACCCAGAACTCAATGAGGCTCAAATGGACACCTGACGAGGTTGACAGACACCTTAAACAGATTATGACTGACATCCACGAGGCATGCGTCAAATACGGCACTGAAGAAGACGGCTATGTGAACTATGTAAAAGGCGCCAACATAGCAGGATTCATCAAGGTAGCTGATGCTATGATGGCTCAGGGCCTCGTATAATAATTGATAACCAACATGCATATAGGTATAGCTGGAAATATTGGTTGCGGAAAGACTACGCTCACGAGAATGCTGGCAGAGCATTACGGATGGACTCCCAAGTTTGAAGCGGTGACCTACAATCCCTATCTTGAGGACTATTACAAGGACATCAGCCGCTGGTCGTACAACCTGGAGACCTACTTCCTTGCTCAAAGGTTCAAGGATGTGCTTGAAATAGCCAAAAGCAAGGACGTAATCGTTCAGGACAGGACAATCATGGAGGGTGTATATATCTTCGTTGCCAACAACAAAGCAATGGGAAACCTTTCCGACAGGGATTATGATACCTATATGCAATTGTTCAGCCTTATGATGTCCATGGTACGGGAACCGGACCTTCTGATTTACCTCAAGACATCTGTTCCGAAACTTGTGGAGCAGATTCAATTGAGAGGCAGGGACTATGAAAAGTCGATGAGCATTGAATATCTGACAAACCTTAACGATTTGTATGACAAATGGATAGCTTCATACAAAGGAAAGGTGCTGACAATAGAAGCTGACGGACTGGATTTTGAACACAGACCTGAAGATTTCTCTATGATAACAGACAAGATAGATGCCCATCTTTTCGGCTTGTTCTGATACAGTGGACATAAAATGTAATTGTCCGGTCTTAAAGGAGATCGGACAATTTTTCGTAATATCTTTTCGAAACAGGAATGTTCCTGACGCCAGAGGCATCGAGTTCGGCAAGGACGAATCCTTCCTTGTCCTTGCGGAGGACCTTCACATGAGAGGGATTTATGTAGAATGATCTGTGACAGCGCATAAGGCCGTTTTCCTGGCATAATTCCCCGATTGACTTCATGGACGAGCGCAGGACATAGTTCCTGACTTTTTCATTGTCAATGTAGTTAATGTTCACATAATTTTCCTCTGCTGCTATATATAATATGGAATCCACGGTGAGGACAATCTTCAGATTATGTTTATCATCATAGAAGCGAAGTCTGTGTACAGAGACATCAAGCTTATTGTCTTCACTTTTATGATAATCATAAATGCGCAATGACAGAGCCAGGATGGAATAAGGTATCACAAGGGTGAAGATTGAAATTTCCGTCACTTGTGCAAGAATATTGAAATATTGGTCCGGCTTCTTGAGAACGAGCCAAAGATACAGGGCTGCAAAAAAGGATATGAAAATCATCTCGGCAAAACACCAGAGCAGATAAAGGGTATAATTTATCTTCAACGGAAGTAAATAATACAGAAGTCTTGTCAGAACCGTACTGACAAGGATGATACATGAAATTATAGTAAGATGAACTCCGTACCATTCGCGGCCTATCAGATCCGGAGCATCGAATGGCCGGTAGATAAGCATGAATGCAAAGAAGAAAAGAGGAAGTATGAGCATGTGCAGCAGTTGCGGAATGAACCTCCTGTATATCTTTGAAATCTCCATGTCAGAAAATAATATTGTCACATTTTATGTGTGACAAAGATAAATAATTAAATTTTTAATCCCAAATATCCGATTTTAATCCCAAAATATGGTGAGAAATCACATTTTTAGCCCACAAATCACTAATTTTTCGTCAGACTTGGCATAAAACATACCTTTGCAGCACATAAGATAAAAATAAGTTAAAGTACATTGAATTCGCCAAAGGGCTGCCTGTGAAGGTCGCCCTTTTTTGTTAATCGATTATTTCCATTATCTTTGCCGGCTAAATAAACTACAAATCACAGATGAAAAGAATCTTGACCATCATTATGGCAATTGCAGTTTCAACCGCTGCCATGGCCAAGGAAGAAACCGGGGAGAAAAAATACAAATTCGGATATGACGGAGGCATGATGCTCCATACCGGATTACTCACAGGGCAAATCCGGGAAATCGGATATCAGGCACAGGGCATGCCCACCGGGATTGGAGGTGCCATCAAATTCCATATCGGCAAATATTTCAGGGTTGGATCGGAAGGCTATGTTTCGACTATGAAACAGATGAAGAACGGCAGCACCATCAAGTTCGGATGGGGAGGCATTCTCGCTGACGTCAGGTTTACCACACGCATATTGATGCCATACATAGGTGCAACCATAGGAGGAGGTGCAAGGACAAGCACTCTCATGTTCGAGGGAAGCAACAAAGACTGGGTAGAAGAGGAATCCGTAATCTTCCACAAACAACCATTCCTTGCGATTGCCCCGTTTGTCGGTACAGATTTCATCGTCACCCCTAAATTCCACCTTACTCTCAAGTTTGATTATCTATGTCCCATTTCCGGCGGAACCCTTCTTATGCCGACAGGTCCGAGGCTATATTTCGGTTTTCTGATGTTCCATTAGACTTCCTCCTGAATCTGGTGTAGATTTCCCAAAATTCCATCAGTTTATTATTTGAAAATTCCTAAATAAATTATGGAAATTGGGCAAAAAGCAGTACTTTTGCGCGGACGTTAAAAAACTAATCTACGCCGATGCAACAGAAAATAATCATCCTTGATTTCGGTTCGCAGACAACACAGCTCATAGGGCGCCGTCTGCGTGACCTCGACACTTTCTGTGAAATCCTGCCTTACAACAAATTTCCATACGATGACCCTTCAATAATAGGTGTCATCCTTTCCGGTTCGCCCTACAGCGTCTATGACCCGGAAGCTTTCAAGGTGGACCTGAACGGTATCCGTGGCAAATATCCGATTCTCGGAATATGCTATGGAGCACAGTTCATGGCTCATACCGGTGGTGGAAAAGTTGAGCCGGCAGGTTCCAGAGAATATGGCAGGGCCAACCTGAAAACATTTGAAAAGGAAAATCCCCTCTTCGAAGGCTTCTCGGACAATTCTCAAGTCTGGATGAGCCATGGGGACACCATCACCCAGTTACCTGAGAACTTCAAGTGCATTGCATCCACCGACAAAGTGAAATATGCAGCTTACCAGGCAAATGATGAAAAACTTTGGGGCGTGCAGTTCCATCCGGAGGCATTCCACTCCGAGCAGGGCACCCTCCTTCTCAAGAATTTCGCTGTGAACATCTGTGGCAGCCGTCAGGACTGGAGCCCCGCTTCATTCGTGGAATCTACCGTGGCGCAGCTTAAGGAAGAGCTTGGAGATGACAGAGTTATCCTCGGTTTGTCCGGAGGAGTTGATTCTTCAGTTGCAGCCGTCCTTCTGAACAAGGCCATCGGAGACCATCTGACATGCATATTCGTGAACCACGGCCTTCTCCGCAAGAACGAGTTCGAAGACGTCTTGAGAGATTATGAATGTCTGGGACTCAATGTAATCGGGGTCGATGCAAGTGAAAAATTCTTCAGCGAACTTGCAGGTGTCACCGATCCGGAGAAGAAGAGAAAGATAATCGGCAAAGGTTTCATCGACGTTTTCGATGCCGAAGCCATGAAAATCAAAGACGCAAAATGGCTCGCCCAGGGCACGATCTACCCAGACAGAATCGAGAGCCTCAACATAACCGGCAAGACCATCAAGAGTCACCACAATGTGGGCGGACTTCCAGAAAAGATGAACCTACGCCTTTGTGAGCCTCTGAAATGGCTCTTCAAAGATGAAGTGCGCAGGGTTGGCCGTCAGATGGGAATGCCTGAACATCTTATTGGGAGACATCCTTTCCCGGGACCGGGACTTGCAGTGCGCATCCTCGGTGATATCACCCGCGAGAAAGTGGCTGTCCTTCAGGAAGCTGATGACATCTTCATCCGCGGACTGAAGGAGTGGAAGACCACCGGCAAGGATGGAAGCCAGACAAGCCTCTACGACCAGGTATGGCAGGCAGGAGTCATCCTCCTTCCGATACAGAGCGTGGGTGTGATGGGCGACGAAAGGACTTACGAAAAAGCAGTAGCACTCAGGGCTGTCACAAGCCAGGATGCAATGTCCGCTGACTGGGCTCACCTCCCTTATGAGTTCCTCGCAAAAGTCAGCAACGACATCATCAACCATGTGAAAGGAGTCAACAGGGTATGTTATGATGTTTCTTCCAAACCACCTGCAACCATCGAGTGGGAATAGGAAGAATGCAATTATACGAAACGAACGGACTTTAACATAATCTTTGATGGAACCTTTAAAACATGAATGCGGGGTGGCTATGGTCCGCCTCCTGAAACCTCTGGAATATTACCAGCAGAAGTACGGCACCTGGATGTGGGGGCTGAACAAGCTCTATCTTCTGATGGAAAAGCAACATAACAGAGGACAGGAGGGGGCCGGTCTTTCCTGCGTCAAACTTCAGGCAAATCCTGGAGAAGAATACATGTTCCGTGAGAGGGCACTCGGTTCGGGAGCCATCACGGAAATTTTTTCATCTGTACAGGCCTATTTCAAAGATCTCACCCCGGAGCAGCTCCATGATGCCGAGTATGCAAAAACCACCCTCCCCTTTGCCGGAGAGATCTACATGGGCCATCTGCGTTACTCCACGACAGGAAAAAGCGGACTACAATATGTTCATCCCTTCCTCAGAAGGAACAACTGGAGAGCCAAGAACCTGTCAATGTGCGGTAACTTCAACATGACAAATGTGGATGAAATTTTCGGACAGATTACAGCTGCCGGACAACATCCACGCAAATATGCGGACACATACATCATCCTGGAGCAGATGGGTCACAGGCTAGACCGCGAGGTGGAAAGGCTTTACAACGAGTGCGTTGCCGAAGGTCTCCGGGGAATGGACATAACCAATGCCATCGAGCAGAGGATTGACATGGCCAATGTACTCAGGACTTCCAGCAAGGACTGGGACGGTGGCTATGTGATGTGCGGAATCACAGGAAGCGGCGAATCATTCGCATTGAGGGATCCTTGGGGAATCAGGCCTGCGTTCTGGTACAAAGACGATGAGGTGATTGTGCTGGCCTCCGAAAGGCCGGTGATTCAGACAGCGCTGAATGTACCTGTGGACAGCATCCATGAGCTCGGAAGAGGAGAAGCCGTCATTGTCAGCAAGAGCGGGGACATGAGGCTTGAGCAAATCAACCCTGCGAGGACGTTGAAGGCATGCTCTTTTGAGAGGATTTATTTCAGCCGAGGCAGTGACACCGACATATACAGGGAAAGGAAGAAACTTGGTGAAGAACTTGTGGACCAGGTACTTGCCGCTGTAGATAATGATGTGGAGCACACGGTCTTCTCATTCATCCCGAACACGGCAGAAGTGGCGTTCTATGGCTTGCTTGAAGGCTTTGACAATTATCTCAACGAGTTGAAAGTCAAAGATATAGAAAAGCTAGGGCACTGTCCTGACCATAATGAACTGGAGAAAATCCTCTCACGAAGGATCAGAAGCGAAAAAGTGGCAATCAAGGACATCAAGCTCAGGACATTCATCGCCGAAGGCAACAGCCGAAACGACCTTGCCGCCCATGTCTATGACATCACTTACGGAAGCCTCCGGCCACAGGTGGACAACCTAGTCATCATAGATGACAGCATTGTCAGAGGTACCACGTTGAAACAGAGCATCATAGGTATTCTTGACAGGCTGGGTCCTAAAAAAATAGTTATAGTATCTTCATCGCCACAGGTAAGATATCCGGACTATTACGGCATTGATATGGCCAGCCTTGACCAGTTCATCGCATTCAAAGCTGCCATTTCACTCCTTCTGAAACGGGGAATGACCGATGTGATCCGTGAAGCATACAAGAAGTCCCTTGCACAGGTCGGACTTCCTAAAGAACAGATTATCAATCATGTGAAGGACATTTATACTCCTTTCACAGACGAAGAGATATCGGAAGAGATGGTACGTCTTCTGACCCCGACCGGAATAAAGGCCGAGGTTGTCCTTGTGTACCAGAGCATCGAGGGACTGCACCAGGCATGTCCCGAACATCCGGGAGACTGGTATTTCAGCGGAGACTACCCTACCCCGGGAGGTAACAAGCTTGTAAACAAAGCATTCATTGATTATATAGAAAAATCGGAAATCTTATGACAGAGCAGACAATGACAGAGGCGACTCTGATTCTCGACAACGGAATGCGCTTCAAAGGTAAATCTTTCGGTTATGAGAAACCTGTAAGCGGAGAAGTTGTCTTCAACACGGCAATGAGCGGTTATCCGGAGAGTCTCACCGACCCTTCCTATGCCGGACAGCTGATGGTGCTTACCTATCCACTCATCGGCAACTATGGTGTTCCTCCTTTCACATTCCAGGAGAACGGGCTTGCAGCATTCATGGAAAGCGACAGGATCCATGCTGAAGCACTCATCGTCAGCCAGTATAGTGACAACTACAGCCACTGGAATGCTGTGGAGAGTCTCTCTGACTGGCTCAAGAGGGAAAAGATCGTGGGAATCACCGACATAGACACAAGGGAACTTACCAAGATTCTCAGGGAAAGCGGAGTGATGAAAGGACGCATCGTCATCGAAGGTGTAGATGAGATTGTTAAAGACGAGGATTATGCACAGATCAATTTCGTGGACAAGGTCAGCTGCAAGGAAGTGATCAGATACAATGAGGGTGCAGGCAAGAAGGTGGTCCTTGTTGACTGTGGTGTCAAGCATAATATAATAAGGTGTCTTCTCAAACGTGGAGTTGAAGTCATCCGTGTTCCATGGAATTATGATTATACCTCTATCGCTTATGACGGTCTGTTCATTTCCAATGGTCCCGGCAATCCGGACAACTGCGATGAGGCAGTCCAGGTTCTCCGCAAGGCGATGACCTCGTCGGACAAGCCTATCTTCGGTATCTGCATGGGCAACCAGCTGCTTGCAAAGGCTGCAGGAGCTTCCGTTTATAAATTGAAATACGGACACAGGAGCCACAACCAGCCTGTCATGAAGGTCGGAACCCAGAGATGTTTCATCACATCCCAGAACCATGGATATGCCGTTGACAATAACACCCTCCCACAAGATTGGGAACCTCTTTTCATCAATATGAACGACGGCTCCAACGAGGGTATCAGGCATAAATCAAAGCCATGGTTTTCGGCTCAGTTCCATCCTGAGGCCGCATCAGGTCCTCTGGATACCGATTTTTTGTTTGATGAATTTGTTGAACTGTTATAACAGAGGATTGAAATGGATAATAAGATAAATAAAGTATTGCTGCTCGGCTCAGGAGCACTGAAAATCGGCGAGGCCGGCGAATTTGACTACTCAGGTTCACAGGCTCTGAAGGCCATGAAAGAGGAAGGTATCGAGACCATCCTGATCAATCCGAACATTGCAACTGTCCAGACAAGTGAAGGCAGTGCGGACAAGATTTACTTCTTGCCTGTTACTCCTTTCTTCGTGGAGAAGGTCATTGCAAAAGAGCGTCCTCAGGGAATCCTCCTTGCATTCGGAGGACAGACTGCCCTGAACTGTGGAGTTGAACTCTACAAGAAAGGCGTATTTGAGAAATATGACGTACAGGTTCTCGGAACACCTGTCCAGGCGATAATGGACACTGAGGACAGGGAACTTTTCGTTCAGAAGCTGGACGAAATCAATGTCAAGACAATCAAGTCTCAGGCAGTTGAGAACATCGAGGATGCACGCAAGGCTGCTGCAGAACTCGGCTATCCTGTCATCATCCGTGCCGCCTATGCGCTCGGAGGGCTTGGTTCAGGATTCTGCGACAATGAGGAAGAACTGAATACACTCGCAGAGAAAGCATTCTCCTTCTCACCTCAGGTTCTTGTCGAGAAGAGCCTCAAGGGATGGAAAGAAGTAGAGTACGAAGTTGTCCGCGACCGATATGACAACTGCATCACGGTCTGCAACATGGAGAATTTCGACCCGCTCGGAATCCACACCGGAGAGTCCATCGTTGTTGCTCCGTCGCAAACCCTCACGAACAGCGAATATCATAAGCTGCGCGAACTCGCAATACGCATCATCCGACATGTGGGAATCGTTGGAGAGTGTAATGTCCAGTATGCTCTTGACCCTGAGTCAGAAGACTATAGAGTGATTGAAGTCAATGCCCGTCTGAGCCGTTCATCCGCACTTGCATCGAAGGCTACCGGTTATCCTCTTGCATTCGTTGCTGCGAAACTCGGTCTTGGATATGGTCTTTTCGACCTCAAGAACAGCGTGACAAAGAGCACAAGTGCATTCTTCGAGCCTGCCCTTGACTATATTGTCTGCAAGATTCCACGTTGGGATCTCGGAAAATTCCACGGTGTGGCAAGGGAGTTGGGGTCATCCATGAAATCCGTGGGTGAGGTGATGGCAATCGGACGCAGCTTTGAAGAGGCAATCCAGAAAGGCCTCAGGATGATCGGCCAGGGAATGCACGGTTTCGTTGAGAACAAGGAACTTGTAATCGACGATGTGGACAAAGCCCTGCGTGAGCCTACCGACAAGCGTATCTTTGTGATAAGCAAGGCAATGAAGGCAGGTTACACTGTTGACCAGATTCATGAACTCACAAAGATAGACAAATGGTTCCTCTACAAATTGGAGAGCATCATCAAGACTTCCCTCAAGCTCAGGGATATGTCAGGACAGTTCACCAATGAGCCTGAATCAAAAGAGGTAAGGGATATTCTCAGGCTTGCCAAGCAGCAGGGATTCAGCGACTTCCAGGTGGCAAGAGCTCTCGGAATGGAAAATACCATGAGCATCGAACAGGCCAGCATGGACATCCGCTCTCTCCGCAAGAAGCTCGGCATTCTGCCCGTAGTCAAGCAGATTGACACCCTTGCAGCGGAATATCCTGCTATGACCAACTACCTTTATATCACATACAACGGTGTTGCGAGCGATATCCATTATGAAAATGACGGAAAGTCCATCATCGTCCTCGGCTCAGGAGCTTATCGTATCGGTTCATCCGTTGAGTTCGACTGGTGCGGAGTCCAGGCACTGAACACAATCAGGAAAGAAGGTTACAGGAGTGTTATGATCAACTACAACCCTGAAACTGTTTCCACCGACTACGACACTTGCGACAGGCTTTATTTTGATGAGCTCACTTTCGAGAGAGTGCTTGACATCATAGATATGGAAACTCCTCACGGAGTCATTGTCTCTACCGGGGGTCAGATTCCAAATAACTTGGCTGTCAGGCTTTCAGACGAAGGCGTCCACCTGCTCGGAACCAGCGCAAAGAGCATCGACAATGCTGAAGACAGGGACAAGTTCTCAGCAATGCTCGACCGCATCGGCGTGGACCAGCCTCAGTGGAGTGCCCTCACCTCGATGGATGACATCAATGCCTTCATCGACAAGGTAGGATTCCCGGTGCTCGTGCGCCCTTCTTATGTGCTGAGTGGTGCGGCAATGAACGTATGCTCCAACCGCGAGGAACTTGAGAGATTCCTCAGGCTTGCCGCGGATGTTTCCAAGAAGCATCCTGTGGTTGTAAGCCAGTTCATTGAGCATGCAAAGGAAGTGGAGATGGATGCAGTAGCCAAGAACGGTGAGATTGTAGCCTATGCAATCAGCGAACACATCGAATATGCGGGTGTACACTCCGGTGATGCCACCATCCAGTTCCCTCCGCAGAAGCTCTATGTCGAGACCATGAGACGTATCAAGAGGATTTCGCGTCAGATTGCGAAGGAACTCGAAATCTCCGGTCCGTTCAACATACAGTTCCTTGCAAGGGAAAATGAAATCAAGGTCATCGAATGTAACCTCAGGGCATCACGTTCGTTCCCATTTGTCAGCAAAGTACTGAAAATCAATTTCATCGAACTTGCAACCAAGGTTATGCTCGGCTTGGATGTGCAGAAACCGGACAGAAACCTCTTCGACCTTGATTACGTGGGTATCAAGGCAAGCCAGTTCTCTTTCAACCGCCTTCAGAAGGCCGATCCGGTACTTGGAGTGGATATGGCTTCAACCGGTGAAGTCGGATGTATCGGTGAGGATACCTCATGTGCAGTGCTCAAGTCAATGCTTTCTGTCGGATACAGGATTCCTGAAAAGAACATTCTTCTTTCCACAGGTAATGCAAAGCAGAAGGCTGAAATGCTCGGTGCAGCCAAACTTCTTGTAAGCAAAGGTTATAAGCTGTTCGCCACGGGCGGTACTCAGAAATATTTCAGTGACAACGGGATTGAGAGCACCTTGGTGTACTGGCCAAGCGAAGAAGGCCAGCCTCAGGCTCTGGACATGCTTCATGAAAGAAAGATTGACATGGTCATCAATATTCCTAAAGATTTGACGGTCAGCGAATTGGATAATGGGTACCGTATCAGAAGAGCTGCCATTGACCTCAATATCCCTTTGATTACAAATGCTAGACTTGCCACTGCGTTCATCACGGCGTTCTGCACGATGACTCCGGATGACATCAATATCCGCAGCTGGCAGGAGTATTGATAAGCAGGAGCTACCTCCGATAAAAAAAATGAGGCTTTTTCAGAAAGCCTCATTTTTTTAGTTTTATGGAATTGATGATTCGGCCGGTCTGTTTTCCCTCCCTTCGGGCAGAGTAAAATCCACTGTCGGTGTAGGTGTCAATATTACTGAGCTGAATATGCGAGGCTGGTAATCCGCACTCCATCAGTGTATATCTCACACATTCTTTCAAGTCCAGATGGTGTCCTCCTTCCATGGAACCATCCTTGCGCGGCCCCCTGAATGACCATATCCTATCCACCGGGAAACCGGACTCCTTGAAGAATACAGCGACCTCGTCTCCCACCTGGAAACTGTCGAAGCCGATGCCGGGCCCGATGACGGCACGAATGTCAGCAGGAGAGCTTCCGAACCTGCGGGCCATTTCTAGGACAGCTTTGGTTGAAATACGGTTCAATGTTCCCCGCCAACCGCTGTGAGCCGCACCAATTGCCTTATGTACAGGATCATACAGCAACACTGGGATACAATCTGCAGTCCTTACACCAATTGCCAGCTCCGGGATTGAAGTAACAAGGGCATCGACTCCCCTGAGTTCCTCACGGGACATATCTTCCCTGTCAACTACTGCAACAACCGTGGAATGTGTCTGATGAGGCTGAAGCACCTCATACGGCAAAATACTTTCCTTCCTTGAAGAGAATGCCTCCACTCCGGCACCCATATCATAACATAACAAATCTCTCATTCCTTCTTCGTTTCCCTTTCAAGTGATTTTTGGAAGGCCGAAATTACGCAAATCTCTGCTAATCTCCTAATGAATTTTAATTTTAATTATCTTTGCGCCGAGAAACTCAAGTAAGTTATATGATACGAGGAATAGTATTTGACATGGGAGGTGTGCTCATTGACCTCTATTATGAAAGATGTGTGGCTGCTTTCAAGGCAATCGGCTTCGAGCAAATATGCGATTACCTCGACCCATGCCATCAGAAAGGCATTTACGGAGATATGGAAAGCGGCAAGGTCAGTGCTGATGAATTCTATAATTTCGTTCTTACAAAATGTAATCCCGGAACCACAAGGGCCGACATAGATTCCTGCATGAAAAGTTTTTACGACGGTCCTTCAAAGGAGAAGGCTGATTATCTGATTGCCCTGAAGAACAGAGGTTACAAGATTTTCATGCTCAGCAACAACAATCCCATCATGATGCGCATCTGCGACGGAGATTTCAGCAAGGTCGGAATCGGAATAAACGATTTCTTCGACAAGGCATTCATTTCCAGCACGATGAAGATGCTTAAACCTGGCCGTGAGATCTTCTTGGAAAGCATCAGGCAGACAGGATTCAATGCCGATGAACTGTTGTTCATAGATGATTCTCCAAGAAACGTCGAAGGTGCCCGCGCGGTGGGAATGAATGCCGTTGATTATGTTCAGGGAGATTCCCTGGAACATACAATTGAAAATGCTTTGCTATTTTACTCTGAACCAGTCCATTGTCCTGCCCAGAAGTCCTCTCTTGTCCAATGATCCCTTGACCTTCAGGACATCTCCCTTGACTTTCATTGAGCAGTAATATGTCTTGCCATTATAGCAATCGCCTGCCTTATAGACTTCGACGATGGCACTGCCATCATCCAATTTCCATTTTCCTACAACATCCTGTGCAAATGACAGGGAACTGCTCAAAATGAGAGCAAAACAAAGTGTCAGAATCTTTTTCATAAAATATAAGTTAATGGGTTCAGTCTTTCCAACATTCAGTTACGTCGGAGATTTCCGGCATAGTGGATGAATGGTATTCAGGGTCCTTGCCCTGCCTTAACTGGGCTTTGTAATCGTCCAGCAGTCTTATTGCATATTTTCCAAGCAGGAAAATAGAAGTCAGGTTAACAACTGTCATTATTACCATGAAGAAATCCACAAGTGCCCATACGACTTCAATTGTCATGAGCGATCCGAGGAAGATCAGGATTCCCAGCAGGAGTCTGTAAATCTGGATTGCTGCCTTGGTATATTCGGATCCGTTGCAGAGGAAAGTCAGATTGCACTCTCCGTAATAATAGTTGCCGATTACACTTGAGAAGGCAAAAAAGAAGATGCAGACTGCAACTATGTATTTTCCTGCAGGACCGATATGATAGGTCATTGCGACCTGGGTAAGTTCTATTCCGTTTGCACCGCAATTGTATAATCCTGAGCACATTATGATAAGTGCAGTACAGGTGCACACTACCAGAGTGTCAGTGAAGACTCCGAGGGTCTGGATAAGGCCTTGTTTGATCGGGTGGCTCACATCAGCTGTTGCTGCTGCATTCGGGGCACTTCCCTCTCCTGCCTCGTTGCTGAAAATGCCTCGTTTGAATCCCATCAGGATGGCGGTTCCCACCATTCCTCCTGCAGCCTGTTCGAACCCGAATGCACTGCGGACAATAAGTCCAAGCACTTCAGGCAAAACCGTGATATTGACTGCAAGCACCCATACCGCAATTCCAAGATATGTAAGGGCCATGAAAGGAACGATATAAGAACAAACCTTGGCTATGCGCTGGATTCCTCCGAAAACGACAGCAAGTGCAAGTGCGGAAAGGGCCAAAGCCATTACCATCGGTGGAATGGAGAATGCTTCAGTGAATGCGGAGGAAATTGTGTTGGCCTGTACCATATTGTTCGTCAGGCCGAACTGGGCAAGAAT
>JALFNZ010000008.1 GCA_022774085.1 Bacteroidales bacterium | reverse complement strand
TTGAGAAGGTTAACGCCACGGGAATTGAGCATATTCTGCAACGAGCTGATTTCCAGCTGCCTGACATTTACATATTCCTGCGAATGTTCAAGTGCTTGGTCCAGGACCCTCAATGTTGCCGACAATTCAGTTTCGGTCACGATTTCCTTACAAGATACAGTTGCTGCCATCAGTACAGCCAGGCAACCAAGGAATATGGAATTGGCTTTCATGGGAATATTCTTTGATTGGGTATTAGTCCGGGAGAAAAAAATGGGGATGTCTGTATCCAGTCACCCCCATTTATAATGTATCGGAAAGCCGAAAATTAGTCAGCGAGGGAAATTCTCTTGAAAACGAGAACTTTAGCCTCTTTGTCAGCTGCCTTGATAACGTCCTTGACAGGAGTCTTGCCATCAAGCATCTGATAGCCCTGCTCCTCAAGAGTCTGCTCCTTGAAGAACTTCTGGAGACGGCCCTTTGCAATGTTTGCGACCATCTGCTCAGGAAGGTTTGCTGCCTTCTCCTCTGAAACAGTCTTGATGATCTGGCGAGCCTGCTCAGCCTGCTCAGCTGTGATCCAGCCTTTAGCCTGGTTAGACTCAATGTGAGCTTCACTGTCAACATGTGCAGGGTTGATACCAGCCTTTGTCAGAGCGGCGTCAACGGCCTTCTTGACAAGCTCCTCCTTGGTCTTCTCAGTTGCAGTCTTGAGCTCGTTGTCAATCACTGACTGAGGAACCACGTCAGCTGAAACAGCCACCGGGTTCATTGAAGCAACCTGCATTGCAACACCCTTTGCAACCTGCTCGTCAATGGCTTTGTTGAAGCCGACAAGAGCACCAAGTTTGCCATTGATCTTGTGGATGTATGCAGAAATGTAAGGAGCCTGTACAGTCTCGTAAGCAACGATGACATGTTTCTCACCGGTTTTTCCAGTCTGCTCTGTTACGGCAGCCTCAACAGTCCTTCCATCTGCAAGAGTGCAAGCCTTGAGAGCCTCAAGGTCTGCTGGGAAGGCAGCGATGGCAGCCTCGGCGATTGCCTCGGCAAGAGCCTGGAACTCAGCATTCTTTGACACGAAGTCGGTCTCGCAACCAAGGCACACAAGAATCGCTTTGTCGCCGTTTACCTTTGCGATTACAGCGCCTTCTGAAGTCTCGCGGTCAGCTCTTTTAGCTGCAACGAGCTTGCCTTTTTCGCGAATGATCTCCTGTGCGCGTTTGAAATCGCCTTCAGCCTCAACAAGAGCCTTCTTGCAGTCCATCATTCCGGCACCGGTCATTTGACGAAGTTTTGCTACGTCTGCTGCTTTAATATCCATTTTCAATTAAAGTTTAAAGATTACTACTTCTGATTACTCAGCTGCTGCCTCTGAAGCCTCCTCTGCTGCAGGAGCCTCCTCTGCTGCAGGAGCTTCTGCATCTTCAGCCTTAGCGCCTTTGCGAGCGCGGAGTTTCTTGCCTGCTGGCTTCTCCTCTGTCTGCTCAGGAGCTTCTTTTTCCTTTTCGAGTTTCCTCTCTTCCAATCCCTCTTTGATTGCGCCGCAAAGTGCATCCATGATGTAAGCGATGGACTTTGTTGCATCGTCATTTGCCGGAATCACATAATCAATCGGAGTAGGATCGCAGCATGTATCAACCATAGCGATAACCGGTATGTTAAGACGATTTGCCTCTTTTACGGCATTCATCTCTTTCTGTACGTCCACTACGAAAAGTGCTGAAGGGAGACGGCTGAGGTCTCTGATAGAACCGAGGTTCTTCTCCAGCTTGGCTCTCTGGCGAGTAATTTGAAGACGCTCACGTTTTGCGAGAGTATCAAAAGTACCATCTTCAATCATCTTGTCGATGGTGTTCATCTTCTTGACAGCTTTACGGATTGTCGGGAAGTTGGTAAGCATTCCGCCCGGCCATCTTTCTGTCACATAAGGCATGTTTACAGATGCTGCCTTCTCGGCAACAACTTCTTTTGCCTGTTTCTTTGTTGCTACAAAAAGTACTTTGCGGCCTGAACGTGCAAGCTGTTTGAGTACATTTGCAGCCTCATCGATTTTTACTATACTTTTATGCAGGTCGATGATGTGGATTCCATTCTTCTGGTCGAAGATATATGGAGCCATCTTAGGATTCCACTTTCTCGCCAAGTGTCCGAAATGAACACCTGCATCAAGCAATTCCTGGAAATTTGTTCTTGGCATTGTAATAAATGATTATTCGTTTTTTAATTTCCCCGCTTCGGGCGTTTGCCTTCACCCGCGGGCTCTTTCATCAATCCGGAGTAGCGGCTATGCCGGTCTCCTGGATTTTTCCGCAGTCCCGGCAACCATCAGGCAGCTTCCTGTGATTCGCATCTTGTGGTAAGGTCCTGTGATTTCGAACCGGACTGTGCTTGTAAATCTGTCAGTAAGATATTAACGTTTACTGAACTGGAAGCGCCTACGTGCACCAGGCTGACCAGGTTTCTTCCTCTCGACTTCACGTGCGTCACGGGTGAGGAATCCAGCGGCCTTGAGGGCTGGGCGGTAAGCCTCTTTGTCAACCTCGCAAAGTGCGCGGCTGATGCCGAGTCTGAGGGCCTCTGCCTGACCTTTGATTCCACCTCCGTCGAGGTTTGCCTTAACGTCAAACTGAGCTGTCGTTCCTGTCACTTCAAAAGGCTGATTGACAATATAACGGAGAGTGTCCTCTTTGAAATAGTCATTGAGCTCACGGCCGTTGATAGTGATGTTACCTTTTCCAGGCACGACATAAACGCGAGCGACTGCTGATTTACGTCTTCCAAGGGCGTTTACTTGTTTCATGCTCTGCTTAAATTTCGTTTAATGTAATTGTTTTAGGATTCTGTGCCTGATGCGGATGCTCGTTACCTGTGTAAAGGTAAAGGTTGTTGATGAGCTTTGCACCAAGACGGTTTTTAGGAAGCATGCCTTTGACAGCCATCCTTACGAGTTCAGTTGGTTTCTTTGCAAGAATCTCCTTCGGAGTGGTGAAACGCTGTCCTCCCGGATATCCGGTATGGCGAACGTACACCCTGTCGGTCATTTTGTTTCCAGTAAGTCTCACTTTGTCAGCATTGAGAATGATGACATTGTCACCACAGTCAAGGTTTGGAGTGAAACAAGGTTTGTTCTTACCACGGAGGATAAGGGCAACCCTGGAAGCAAGACGTCCGAGAACGAGGTCAGTTGCATCGATCACAACCCACTCTTTCTTGATATCACCTGCTTTGAGGGATACCGTTTTGTAGCTTTGTGTGTCCATCTTGTTCTTTTAAATGGTTAATACTTAAATTTTTATGCGATCCCTACTCTACATAGGGGGCGCAAAGATAAGAATAATTTTTGTTTTAGCCAAATATTTGATTATTTGTTATTTGAAGTGTTTCCCACAATCCTTCATTTTAAAACTATTCCTTCAAATTATTAAAGAAAAGTTAATTATTTGTTAAGATTTTGCTTAATTTTGCGCGGAATTTCGTCGAATTGGATTCCAATTCAATAACCTTTTAAACTTATTTATGGGGACAACAGCTGTTATTTCTGCAATACTGACACTTCTGGCTGGTATTGGTATTTTCCTGGTAGCGTGCCAAATGATGAGCTCCAACCTTGAGGCAGCCAGTTCGGAAAGATTGAAACACATGTTTGCGAAAGCATCGAAAAGCAAGCTTCTCGGTGTGGGCATAGGCGCCTTGGGAACAGCGGCAATCCAAAGTTCCGGAGCGACAACAGTGATGACCATCGGTTTTGTCAACGCCGGCATCATTTCTCTTTCACAGGCAGCCACTATAATATATGGTGCGAATATCGGTACTACGGTCACGGCGCAAATCGTCGCATTGGGTATGTTCGGAGGAGGAGGCATCTCCACATCGGTGATTTTCTCCGCATTTGCCGGACTGGGAGCTTTCCTGAGCATGTTCTCGAAGAACAGTTCATGGAAAACCATGGGTGGCATCCTCGCCGGATTCGGAATGCTCTTCGTCGGTTTGTCCCTCATGAGCGGATCAATGGAAGATTTTGCCAATCTGGAAGTAGTCAAGACTTTCCTTGCATCAATCGGCAATCCTATACTTCTTGTAATTCTCGGTGCGCTTTTCACAGCCATCATCCAGAGTTCTTCGGTTATGACTTCCATAGCCCTTGCAATGGTAGTGACCGGGCTTATTTCTCTTGAGCAGGGTATTTTCCTGACCATGGGTTCCAACATCGGTTCCTGCGTAGTTGCAATCATAGCCGGTATCACCAGCAGCAAGAATGCAAAGAGGACAGCACTCATCCACCTCATTTTCAACTGTGCCGGTGTAGTCCTGTTCATGATCGTGAGCTGGATTCTCGGTCTTTCAACGGGAGGCCGCATCAATTTCGGAAGTATTTTCGAAACAGCATTCCCGGGAGCGCCTCAGACTCAGCTTGCAATGTTCCACACCTTCTTCAATGTAATTACAGTAATCTGCATGCTGCCTTTGACTGAGATTCTGGTCAACATCGTCATCAAAATGGTTCCTGACTCCAAAGACATTACGGATCCGGATGCACCACGCCTTCATTATGTGGATGAAAATATGCTCAAGACTCCTCCTGTGGCCGTTCAGCAGACCAAGAGGGAAATTGGAAGGATGGCTTCTCTGGCGATTGAGAACTTCAACAGAGCCGTGCACATGGTAAGTACCTTGACATTCAGCGAGAAAGAAGTCTTTGAAAAGACAGAGCAGGAGCTCAACTTCATCAACAGGGATCTGGTTGACTTTGTGGTGAGACTGTCCGAACACAAAGGAATCAGCGAACGTGACCACGTTTACCTTGCCACCACATACAGGACTGTCCGCGACCTTGAGCGTATAGGAGACTATGCTGAGAACATTCTTGAATATTCAGAGGCAATGGCTGAAGGAGGTAAAGGATTTTCTGAAGATGCTCTCAGCGAGATCCGCACCCTTCAGGTCCTTATCACAGATCTTTACAACTATACCATGAAGGCTTATGAAGATGAAGACTTCAAGGCTCTTGACCAGGCAAATGAGGTGGAGGAGAAAATCGATGATTTCACCAAGATGATGGAAGACCACCACATCAAACGTCTCTCTGAAGGCATTTGTTCAGCCCAGGTCGGCTCACAATACCTCTCGCTCTCATCCAATGCTGAGCGTATTGCAGACCACCTTGTAAACGTTGCCAAGACTATCCGCAGCCTTAAAAAATTCAAATAACATAATAACGATAAAAAACCGGTCCCCCGAAATGTTCGGGGGACCGGTTTTTTATTGACGGATGGCTACTTGCCGCGTCCGCTTGCTGTTATCATTCCGGAAAGGATGGAATTGAACTCATCTGCACCCTGAAGCTGTTCAAGTGTCAGGTGCATGCGGTAGCGCCAGTAGTGACGTGAATTGGCAGGTACGTTGATGCGCTCGTCATTCGGATTTTCCCTGCGGAGTGCTCCGTCCATTGACAGCCAGTCCTGAAGAGGGAGGATGGTGAGCATTGAAGGAGACCAGAGATGCTGCTCGAGAATCCTGCGGCAAATCCATGGTTCACAGAACATAGGAGTCTCACCCTGTCCGCCTATCATATTATGGTAGAAGCGGTCTGTCACTGCACGGTCCTCTTCCCACCAGGCTCTGACAGGATTCATGTCATGGGTGGAAGTTGTACATACTGACAAATAAGGATAGTCTGCCGGATGCGCAAACTCGACATCGGTGCTCTTAGGCATACGCTGGATTTCAAGCGACAGGATACGCAGGGCGGCCATGACCTCAGGCACAGTGGCAGGAATCATTCCCAAATCCTCTCCGCAGGCAAGCATTCCGGTGGAATCAAGCAGGGCAGGAAGCTTTGCCATGGCTTTGTCTTTCCAGAAAATATTGTTCCTGCGATAGAAGAAATCATCATACAAACGATCGAAAGATGCACGACGGCCGCCATCAAGACGCGCATAAGATCCTGTCTTGCGTGCGCCGATCTTCGGATGGTAACATCCGCCCTGACGAGGATCCTCGAGGAAGAGGTCCGAATCCTGAGGATTGAATCCCTGATTGGTCAGATCCTGGCCCTGATAAGGGAGTGCAGGGCTGAAATGTCCCTCAAGTCCGCTCTTATACTGGATAGGAATCTCCCATATACGGAAGAAACCGAGGATATGGTCGATACGGAAAGCATCGAAATACTCTGACATCTTGCTCAGACGGGCCTTCCACCATGCAAAGTCATCCTCTGCCATCCTCTCCCAGTTATATGTAGGGAATCCCCAGTTCTGTCCGTCCTCTGAAAAAGCATCAGGCGGTGCTCCTGCCTGCGAATCCATGTGGAAGAGCTCAGGATAGAGCCATGCATCCACGCTGGTGCGGCTGATACCGATAGGAAGGTCACCTTTGAAGATAACTCCCTTGGAATGAGCGTAATCGCAAACCTCTGAGAGCTGTTTGTCAAGATGATACTGGACGAAACACCAGAAATTCACATCATCCTGATGATCGGCGCACAACGCGGCGATTTTCTTCTTGTTGTATTTCACATAGCCTTTCCATTTTGTGAAATCAGGAGTTCCGTTAAGGTCACGCAGGACGCAGAATGCAGCATAAGGCATGAGCCATCCGCTGTTCTTACTGATGAACTCCACATATTCCTTCTTTGCTGAAAGTTTCTTGAAAGTCTTGGTAAAAGCCTTCCTGAGCATTGACAACTTGGCATTGTTTACTCTCTCATAATCAATCTGTTCCAAAGAATTGAGCTCCTTCTGGAGTTCACGATATTCATCATCGACCTTCACTCCTGCCGCAGGAAGATTCAGGAACTGCGGGTGAAGGGCAAATGTGGAGTTCGGATTATATGGGTATGAATCCTCCCAAGTGCCCAGCATAGTGGTGTCATTGATAGGAAGAAGCTGAAGAACGCTTTGGCCTGTGGATGCGGCCCAGTCAACCATTTTCTTCAAATCATAGAACTCTCCCACTCCGAAATCATCCTCACTTCTGAGCGAGAACACCGGGATGGCTGTGCCGGCACCCTTCCACTGACGTGAGGCAAATGCCGGATAAATATCAGCCTCTACGCGGAATTCCCCTTCAGAAGGTATGGCGCTGAACCAACGATCCGGACCCTGTTCCCACTGAACAGGCTCCAGAGTCTTCTTGTCAGCAATCAAGAGTTTGTATGAGAAAGGCTCTTTCACACAAAGATTCAGATTCCATACAGGGAACGAAGCATCATCAAAAGGCACGACCTTGGTCCAGTTTTTCAATGCCTTTCCGCTTCCGGCAATGGCAAGCACCTCACCCGGACGCACAACCGGCATTGCAACCTGGAGGAGCACATTAGCACCCTTAGGAAGCTTCGCAGGCTTTCCCGCCTTTCTTGAGAAAATGGAACCGGTGAATGCAGATGACCAGAAAGGAGAATCTGCCGGACGGTCGTTCCATCTGTCATTTACAGTGACAACCTGCGCATCTGCAAAGGCAACGGAAAAGCTATGTCCCTTCCATTCCTTACGGACAGCGGCCCCGTCTTTGACAACTTCATAGTGATAGCCATCAAGTTCGGCTGCCTTCGCATTTTCAACCTGGCATCTCCAAAGACCATCATCAACATAAGTCATCGGAAGACGCCTTCCACCTGAAAGACAGAGCATCAGGCTCTCCCCCCAGGAGGTCTTGTATTCAATACTGAAATCAAGTATCATAATATTATTAGTTTAATTGTTTATTTTTCATTTTCTTCCAGTTCAGCACCGGCAGCACGAATGCAACGACTGAAGCTGCAATCCAAAACCATGACACCGGTCCGAAATCATATATATCCGTCCCATCAACGACAGTGGTATTGAATTGGATGAGGTAACCACTGGTGATGTCCTGAAGGCCTGCGGCAAAATAGCTCGATATCCCTACGACCCCAAGAGCCGCCCCGGTTGCCTTACGGGGCACTATATCCACAGCCATCAGTCCGGCTACAATACAATAGAGGACACCTATTGCCAAGCTGAACAAAGATACATAAAAGATATTCAAAATATACCCTCCTCCAGTAAAAAGAAACAAGGAGAGAGAAAAAGTTCCAAGCACACCGCAAATGATGGATGGTTTTACACGGTCACTGTTGAAAACACGGTCTGAAAGCCAACCAGCCAGCACCGTTCCGACAACTCCGAAAGCTGCTGAAAACGCAATGATCTGAGTTGCCTGCTCAAGACTGAAAAATTTGGCCTTCTGCAAAAAAAGCACTCCCCAGCCTGCAACGGCATACTTCGTAATATAGATAAATGCGCTCGAAAGGGCGATGATCCACAAACCCGGGTGACGGATGATCATCTTCTGCAACTCCTTGGTAGCCATCATGTCTTCCCGTGTCATTTTCTCATTTGAAAGGGCCTGGACAGACGGAAGGCCGCAACTCTCGGGAGTGTCACAAACCAGGAGCAGGATGACAAAGGTTCCGATAAGACCGGCAACGGCAGCAACGACAAAACCGTATATCCATCCCAATGCCCCGACAACGGCACCGGTGAAAATGAAAGAGAGGAATTCTCCGATATATGGAGTGGAACTGAAAATACTGTAGAATGTTCCCCTTTTTGACTGCGGGAACCAGCGGGAGAGACTTATCACCCCTGGAGGGGCACCCATGCTCTGTGTCCATCCGTTGATTCCCCAAAGGATGGCAAATGATATGAATATCAGCAATGTAGGTAAACCTGAAAGTTTATCCAGGAACCCTAGGACACCCATCAGAAGGTTGACGATGGCAGAAATCAGAAGGCCTGTGGCCATGAACCGGCGGATGTTGCAATAATCGGCAATGAACCCGTTCATGAACTTGCCTGCGGCATAGACGAAAAGCAAGGCTGACCCGATGATTCCGAGTTCACCTGCACTGAGGACACCTTCGTCAATCAAAGGCTGCTTGACAACGCTGAGGCTCATTCGGCAAACATAATAAAGGCTATATGCGACGGTAACGCCCCAGAATGTCCTGTTTCTGAGCGATTTATATGTTTTGTGTATCTGATCCTCAGCAACTTTTTCTTGCGAAGGCTTGCTTATCCTGTAATATGAGTATAAACTCATTGAAATTCAACGTTAAGAATTATCTCTGCAAAGATATGAAAAAAGGTGAATTTTACTATATTAGCGGTCTAATCAAATAACCCTTGAAATGAAACGTTTTGTTACAATTGTTGCAGCGGCCTTTTTATCCGCAAGCATTTTCGCCCAGACTCCGAAGGATGTGAAATATGTTTTCACCGAAGCATCGGACCTCAACCTCATAGGAAAATTGATTGACACACCGAATCCATACCATAGGGTCGATACCGTAAAATATAAGGGATTCACAAAAGGAGAGAACAACCAGGTCAGATGTTCTGCCGGTCTTGCAGTCCTGTTCACCACCAATTCCAGCGTCATATCCGTCAAAACCGAATTTGGCTACCAATACAACAATGTCAACACCATGCCTTTGGCTTACAGGGGATATGACCTATATATAATGAAAGACGGCCATTGGCTTTGGGCAGGAGCAGGAGCAACGAAAGAAGGAGAGCAAAGCTCTGACAACAAGGTGATTGTAAAAGACATGGACCGCAGCGAGAAGCAATGCCTTCTCTACCTTCCGATTTATTGCGAAGAATATTCCGTAAAAATAGGAGTGGAAGAAGGAGCAACCATACGTAGCATGGAATCTCCATTCCGTCACAGAGTGGGAATATTCGGTTCGAGCTACACCCACGGAATCAGCACTAGCAGGGCGGGAATGAGCTATCCAATGCAGTTCATGCGCCACACCGGCATTCAGATTCTGAGCCTGGGATGCAGCGGCAACTGCAAATTGCAGCCTTACTTCGCAGATGTCCTTTGTGATGCAGATGTGGATGCCCTGATTTTTGACGCATTCTCCAATCCGGGAGCAAACATGATTCGTGAGAGACTTTTCCCTTTCATCGAAAAGATTCAGCAAGCGCATCCGGACATTCCTCTTATCTTCCAGCAGACCATATACAGGGAATCCCGCAATTTCAATCATGTGACCGACAAGAACGAGCAGGCAAAAATGGATGCTGCGGCAGAAATGATGAAGCAGGCATGCAAGAAATACAAAAATGTATATTTCATCCAGACCAATGCGACAGATGCCATGCATGAGACATCGGTTGACGGCACCCACCCGGGAGACTATGGCTACACACTTTGGGCGCGTTCCATTGAAAAGCCGATCCTGAAGATTTTGCGTAAATACGGAATTAAATAAAGTCAGACTCAGATTATGAGCACTGAGTGTCTATAGTTGATGCTAAGATGTAATGTCCGGGCGATAAGATGGGCAAAATAGGCTGCCATGAGAATATGAAGACACTCCTGATCCGTCCAATTGCCCAAAGCCAGACCCGAATAATAGACTGCGAAGAAACTCAATGTTGCCCATAGCATTGAGTTTCTCATTTTACGGGATGCCGTTGCTCCTATATATATACCATCCCAAGTGAATGCCGCACAACCGACAAGGGGCATGAGCAACAACCACGGAAGATAGGCCTTCGAAGCCTCGACAACCTCCATGTCGGAGGTCATCACACGAAGCATCCACTCCCCTTCCCAATAATATAATCCCATGAATATCACGGCAATAGCCATACTCCAGACAAAGGTCCAAAGCACGGTACTGCGCAGCATCCGGCCATTGTGCTGCCCTATGAATTTTCCCGTGAGCGCTTCCCCGGCATAAGCAAATCCGTCGGTAAAATAGGAGAATATCATCAGGAGTTTCATCATGATGGAACTGGTGGCAAGAAGAAGGTCCCCATAACCTGCCGATATGGTCGTAAAACCGATGTAAATGGCTATGAAACAGAGGGATCTGAC
The DNA here is from genome assembly GCA_022774085.1 of Bacteroidales bacterium. Taxonomy (GTDB): domain Bacteria; phylum Bacteroidota; class Bacteroidia; order Bacteroidales; family UBA932; genus Cryptobacteroides. The sequence goes on along the minus strand of JALFNZ010000008.1, from coordinate 13,467 downwards.
AAAAAGGTCGGCATTCATCACAAAGAATCTCCGGGTCTGGCCACCTTCGAACACATGGCGAAGGTCATCCCTGGTGAAGTCTCTGAATATTTTGCGGGAGTATTTCACTGCGACGATGGTACATGCGACGGCCAGACCGGTGAACTGGGCAACGACGGTGCCGGTTGCAATGCCGCTGAATCCCATTCCGGACAGGCCCAGAGAAGGTATTCCCACCGAGAGCAGAATGCTTGAGACTATATTCATTCCATTGACTGTCAGGTCAATTATCATCGCGCTTACGCTGTCCTGCATTCCGATGAACCACCCTTTGAAAGCCATCAGGCTCAAGGTTGCAGGTGCTGCCCAGATACGGATGAAGAAATATCTGGTGGCCAGTTCCCTGACTTCAGGAGTGGCGTCCACGACCAAGAAGGCAACCTTGACGAATATCCATTGTATTGCTATCAGAAAAATAGCACAGACCAGAGAAATGCCCGTGGCGCGGGTGAGTATGCTTGCAGATTCTTTCAAATCCCCTTTCCCGCAGGCCTGAGCCGTGAGTCCTCCGGTGCCGACCCTGAGGAAACCGAAGTTCCAGTAGAGCAGGTCGAAAAGCATGGTGCCTATGGCGATACCTCCTATCATGGTCGCGGCATGAGGCCCCAGGTTGCCGGCCACGGCGATGTCCACCATGCCGACAAGCGGAACGGTGATATTTGCCAATATGCTGGGAATCGCAAGCTTGAGTATGTCTTTATTGAGGCTCCGCATTATCTGTATTTCCCTTCGTCATCGAGCATTCCAAGGTAGGAAGAATACCTTTCGTAGCTTATAAGTCCTTCTTCCACAGCCGCTTTCACTGCACATCCGGGCTCGTGGGTATGGGTACATGGACTGAACCGGCACTCTTGCGAGACTTTGTGCATTTCAGGAAAATAGAGAGCTATCTCTTCTTTGGAAAGGTCAACCAGACCGAAACCGCGAAGGCCCGGGGTGTCGATGATGAAGCCTCCGGATGCGAGGGCATACATCTCGTAGAATGTGGTGGTGTGCTTACCTTGAAGGTGGGCATCGGAAATCTCACCGACTCTTGGATCCAGACTTGGGTCAAGTGCCTTTATCAGAGAGGATTTGCCCACTCCTGAGACTCCGGAGAAGAGGCTCTGACGGCCTTTGCACGCATCCCGGAGCTGTCCGACGCCTTCCCCCGTGAGGGCCGACACTTCCATGACCTTGTAGCCGGCGCCTTCATATATATTATGGAAGGCTTCGAGCATTTCAGCATGTGTTTCGCGGTAAAGGTCAACTTTGTTCAGGACGATGGTTACCGGGATGTTATATACTTCGCAGGTGACAAGAATCCTGTCCAAAAATGGAAGTTTTATCTCCGGAAAGTCGATGGTGGCAATGATGAAGGCCATATCAAGGTTGGCCGCTATGATGTGGCTCTGCCTTGAAAGGTTGGTGGATTTGCGAATGAGGTAGTTGGTACGGGGATGTATGGCCGTTATCACGGCCGGATTTTCGAGGGTTATGCTATCCAGCCTGTTCTGGTCAGGCAGCTCCGCCTCGAATGACACTTTGTCACCCACCGCCACAGGATTGGTTGACGAACTTCCTTTCAGGCGGATTTTCCCTCTGAGCACCGCTGGGAAAAGGTCCCATTGCGGAAGGCATGAAAGCAGATAATGGCTTCCAGTATGTTTGACTACCGTCGCTTCTCCTTTTACAGTCATACTTTTGTGTTTCGTGCCGCAAAGATACACTTTTGCAGCGGAAGAACAAAAATGGACAATCTTGTCATACAGGGGAAAGAATCCTTACCGCCGGACAAGAAGGATGGATAGTTCGTAGAGCAGGTACAGAGGTAGGAAAACAAGCATAAGGGTGAAAGGATCGCCTGTCGGGGTGATTGCCGCGGCAAGTACAAGAAGTACTACGACTGCATGACGTCGATATTTCTTCAGGAACTCCCTGCTGATTATTCCCATTTTTGAAAGAACCAGTGCCAGTAAGGGCATTTCAAACACCAGACCCATGATGAAGGTCATCATAAGGAAACTCCCCATGTAGGAATTCAGGCTGATCTGGTTGGTTATCTCTGTACTTAACTGGTATTCAGTAAGAAAACGGAATGTGAACGGAAAAATAAAGCAATATCCGACTGCACATCCTATGAAAAACATGAACGTACCGAAAAGGAATGCTGACCTGAGGCTTCCCTTTTCGTTTTCATATAATGCAGGGCTGATGAAACGCCAGATTTCAAAGATTGCATAGGGGAAGGACAGCACCAGTGCAAACCAGAATGAGGTGGTGATGTGCGTCATGAACTGGGTGGCAACATTGATGTTGATGATATCCACCTTGTAATCAGATGCTGAAAAATCAGGCATCAGCGGGAGACCACCCAACTTGCCGAGCCATTTGTACAGAAAAAAATCCGAACTCGTCGGACCTAGCACGAAAGCATCAAAGATATAAGGCATCGCCATGAAACAGAACACCATCAGTACAACTACGACTGCGGCTATTCTGATAATGGACCATCTCAAGACCTCGAGATGTCCCCAAAATGACATCTCAGGATTTGCTTTCTCCTTCATCATTTATTTCTTTCTCTATTTCAGACATGCCGTCTTTGAAGCTCTTCACTCCCTTTCCCAGACCGCGCATCAGTTCAGGGATTTTCTTTCCTCCGAAAAGAAGAAGTACTATGAGTGCCACGATTATTATTTCCCCGGCTCCGATATTGCCGAGCAAAAGCAGATTCTTCATATTTTCAGTATTTGTTCATTGATGCAAATATATCACTTTTTTTTCATATTTATCCTTAACTTTGCATGATGTTCGCACCATCATTGATGATGCAGACGGACATTCCGGTTCAGATGACAAGATAATATTTGCTATGATAACAGAAAAACAGATTGAAGAAGCTCTGGAAAAGATTTTCAAGGAATTATGTTTCAAGGAAGAGCCCCGGGGACTTTATGACCCGCTCAAATATATGATGTCCATCGGAGGTAAAAGGGTACGCCCTCGTCTGTGCCTTCTGGCCTATTCCATTTTCAAAGACCAGATGTCTGACGAGATTCTTGCTCCGGCTGCAGCTCTCGAGGTTTTCCACAGTTTCACCCTCATCCATGACGACATCATGGACAAGGCGGATGTCAGGCGTGGAGTGCCCACGGTTTATCGCAAATGGGACGAGAATACCGCCATCCTTTCGGGAGATGTGATGTCGATAGAAAGCTATAAGCTGATTGCAACGGCTCCGGTTGCATCTCTGCCTGCCGTACTCAATCTGTTCTCCACCACTGCCGCCCAGGTCTGCGAGGGTCAGCAGTATGATATGGATTTCGAGGATTTGGAGCAGGTTCCGATGGAGGACTATATGATGATGATCGGACTCAAGACTGCCGTACTGATTGCCTGCGCTGCAAAGATGGGCGCCATTGTTGCCGGTGCCGGCGAGAAGGAATGCGACCTGCTGTACAAATACGGCTACGACCTTGGACTCGCCTTCCAGATTGCGGATGACTGGCTCGACACTTTCGGCAATCCGAAGGTTTTTGGCAAGGCCATCGGAGGTGATATCCTCAACAACAAGAAGAGCTGGCTGCTTACTCATGCTCTGTCAAAAGGAGCAATGGATTCAGCACCTGAGGGTTGCACAAGGACTGACTTGCTTGAGGCCATGGATATGCCAATCGGCACCGAGGCTGAAAACCAGGCCAAGATTGCCAGGGTGAAAGGCATTTATGAGGCTCTCGGAGTGGGCGAGGATGCCAAGGCAGAGATTGTCCGTCTTCATGATCAGGCGCTCAGCTATGTTTCCCAGCTCGGACTCAGTAATGAGCATCAGTCCATGCTTCAGGACTATGCAAACAGCCTTATCGGACGCACCAAATAACCTGCAGAGTCATTTCGGGCGAAGTCGAGAAATCTAAAAAAGTAGAAAAATGCAAACCAACAATTTGGAGATAATGGCCCCCGCAGGCAACTTCGAATGTCTGAGGGCCGCTATCCAGGGCGGAGCCGACTCTGTATATTTCGGCGTGGAAAAACTCAATATGAGGTCACACTCCGCCAATAATTTCAAGATGGAAGATTTGGAGGAGATTGTGAGAATCTGCTCTGAATCAGGAGTAAAGACTTACCTTACACTCAATATTGTCCTGTACAACGAAGACCTGGAAGACATGCGCAAGACTCTTCAGGCAGCCAGAAAAGCAGGCATCACGGCAGTCATTGCATCAGACATGGCGGCCATCATTTATGCCCGACAGATTGGCCTTGAGGTGCACATTTCCACTCAGCTGAGCATTTCCAATGCAGAGTCCCTGCGTTTCTATGCTCAATTTGCGGACGTGATTGTTCTGGCAAGGGAACTGACCCTCAGCCAGGTCAAGGAAATCAAGGGAATAATAGACAGCGAGAATATATGCGGACCATCCGGAAAGCGTGTGCAGATAGAAATGTTTGCCCACGGTGCTCTGTGCATGGCAATCTCAGGCAAATGTTACTTGAGTCTGCATGAATACGGAGCTTCGGCCAACCGTGGCTCCTGCTACCAGATCTGCCGTCGTGCCTATGAGGTCAGGGACGTTGAAACAGGCAATGAACTTGTGGTTGACAATAAATATATAATGTCTCCCAAAGACTTGTGTACCATTGAGTTCATGGACAAAATCATAGATGCAGGAGTTACTGTGTTCAAGATTGAAGGACGCGCCCGTTCTGCAGAATATGTCAAGAAAGTGGCTTCATGCTACCGCAGGGCTGCGGATGCGGTCTGTCAGGGAACTTATACTCCTGAACTTGCCGCAGAGTTGAAGGAGGGACTTTCCGAAGTATTCAACCGTGGTTTCTGGGACGGATATTACCAGGGTGCACGCCTTGGCCAGTGGAGCGAAGTCTATGGAAGCAAAGCCACCAGGCGCAAGGTATATTGCGGCAAGGTAACCAACTGGTTCGGCCGTCTGGGTGTGGCCGAGGTGCTTGTGGAATCTGCTTCAATGAAGGTTGGAGACAAGATACTTATAATAGGCCCGACCTCCGGTGTCATAGAATATACGGTTCCTGAAATAAGGGTTGATCTCAAACCTGTGGCAGAGGCTGCCAAAGGCACTCTATGTTCCATTCCGATTGACTGGTCCAAAGTCGTCCCCGGAGCCCGTGAAGAGCGCGACGGTCTTTGTGGCGATGGGTGCAGCCAGCAGGCCTGCCGTGCAATCGAAGATGAGCGCCTGAGGCGTTCAGACAAAATCTACCTCTGGGAATAGATATCTGTTTCGAGAGCTTTCTGGAGCTGGGTATCATAGCGGAGGCGGACTTTCACGGCCGCTTCCTGATACCAGTACCTTGTCACAATCTCTTCTTCAATGAACGGGATGATTTCATCTTTTTTCAGTCTGATGAATCGTTCCTTGTCCATTTCCATGGCTTTCTGCAGGGCATCAAGCTGTTCTGACATCGACTCTGCAAGTCCGTCTTTCTCAAGTTCTTTTTTCATCTGGTCGAAAAGAGTCCTTGCACTGCTCCTGTAGTCAAAATCCTGAGTCTTGGCAAATCTGATGAAATCTTCGAAATCAGCATCACTGAAACGGTAGTCATCCACCTCGGCAATGCTTTCATGCTTGCGCACAAAATCAAGGACATACTGGTCCAAAACTCCTCCCAGAACAAGCGAATAGACCAGCCGGCTGTATGATGGAGATTCAATTTCGAAGTCCGGGCTGATTCCGCCACCGTCTCTGACAATACGTCCCGAAGCTGTGTGGAACTCCTTTGTAAGCGAGTCAGGAATATGTCCCACGCTGCCGTCTTCATTCCTGCGGGCATAGTCAATGGCCTGAACGCATCTGCCGCTTGGTGTATAGTATTTCGCTGTTGTCACTTTCATCTGGCCGTTGTAAGGAAGTGGCCTGATTGACTGGACAAGTCCTTTTCCGAAACTTCTCTTGCCCATCACGACAGCCCTGTCAAGATCCTGAAGGGCACCTGTCACGATTTCAGAGGATGAAGCACTTCCGGAATCAATCATCACTATTATAGGAATCTGTGTATCTATGGGTTCCTTCGTCGTCCTGTATTCTTTGAATGATTCCTCTGTATTTCCTTTTGCAGTCACCACCAACGAACCTTTCGGTACGAAAAGCGACACAATCTCTATGGCTTCGCTCATAAGTCCGCCCCCATTGCCGCGAAGGTCAAGGACCAGCCTCTTCATACCCTGCTGCTTGAGTGCGAGAAACTTTTCCTTCAGCTCACCTGACACATTGTCAGTAAATCCGCTCTGGAAGATATAACCAGTCGTGTCATTGAGCATTCCTGCATATTCGATATCAGGAAGATGGATTCTTTCGCGGGTAATCTTGATATCAACAGTGTCTCCACTATGCACTTTCCTGACTTTGAAAGTCACCTGTGTCCCGGGTTTTCCCTTCATCCTGTCACTGCTTTCCTTCGTCTGAAGTCCGACTGTAGGCACTCCATCGATGGCAAGTATCTCATCACCGCAGACAAGTCCGTTCTTATAAGCCGGAGAACCATAATAAGGCTCGTTAATCACCACATTTCCTTCAACACGCTTATAGATGATGGCTCCTATTCCACCATAGGTTTTGGAAAGCATCATTTGCAGGTCTTCGTTTTCCTCCTCAGGAATAAATATGGTATATGGATCAAGTTCTTCGAGCATGGCATCCACTCCGGCACGCATGATTCTGTCCACAGGAAGGGAATCCACATAGGAACGGTTAAGTTCCTTGATTATTGCACTCTGTATCTCGGACCACTGGCCAAGTTTGAATGTCTTGCTTTGGGCGGATGCTGAAAATGAGCTTGTCAGAAGGATTGTCGCGAATGCGCTTATGATAAGAAATGACCTATTTTTCATGATTTTGGATTTGTTTTTGCATTTACCATTTACGTCTGCTGGCGCAAATTTTAGCATATTTCGTGCAAAAATATGAAAAATTTATACCTTTGCAGCGGTTTTTAGTAGTAATAAAGTGCAGTTTTTATGATTAATTTGGTTTTTGCAACGGGCAATAGCGGCAAACTGCGTGAAGCTTCAGAGATTTTAGGAGGGGATTTCAAGCTCGTTACCCCTATGGAAATTGGAATCAAAGAAGAGATTCCTGAGACTGGAAAGACATTGAAAGCCAATTCATTGCAAAAGGCTCAATATCTTTATGAGAAAAGTGGAAACAATTGTTTCGCCGATGACACCGGACTTGAGGTCGATGACCTCGGCGGAGATCCCGGAGTCTATACAGCGAGATATGCCGGTGAGGATAAGGATTTCAACAAGAATATGGACAAGGTTCTTCAGGAACTTGCCATCAAGGAATGTGAAGCCAGCATGGCAGCATCTCTGGGACTTAAAGTGAAGAAGGTTACGCGTAAGGCACGCTTTAAAAGTGTTGTCACATTGATATTTGAAGGACAGCAACATTTCTTTGAAGGCACACTTGAAGGTAAGATTGCGCGCGTAAAGTCCGGTAAGGGTGGATTCGGATATGATCCTATCTTCCTTTCCGATGATTATCCCGGACTTACGCTGGCCGATATCACTGAGGAGCAGAAAAACGAGATTTCTCACAGAGGTAAGGCCCTGCGTGCGATGGCTGACTGGTTTACCGCACAGGCATAAGGTCGCTGCCATACAAAAGTTAGTTTCATAAGATGATTGTCAACACAGGGCTGATTGTCTTACATACGACTAAATACGGCGAAAACTCCGTCATTCTTCATACTCTGAGCAAAGAGTATGGAAGACGGAGTTTTTTCGTGCGCAGCGTGGGTAAGAAATCCATGACTACCCTCTTCCAGCCCTTGAATGTGCTGGAGGCCGATATTGTGCAGGGCAATAAATCCCAGCTGCTGAATATCAAAAAAGTAACAGCCCTTTATCCCCTTTCCGGCATCAGAAGCGACCTATACAAGAATTCCATGACGCTATTTCTCAGCGAGGTCCTATACCGTGCCCTTCGGGAAGGTGCCGGCGAGGACGGACTTTACGAATGGTGCGTTAAAAAAATACTTCTTTTGGATTCAGTGCAGACTGATTTCAGCAATTTCCATCTGTGGTTTCTGCTGGAATTGTCGGTAATCCTCGGTTTCAGTCCATCACTTGAGGATCTCAAACCTTTTGTCTGCGACCATTTCAACATTATTTCAAATTTCATGTCTTCTTCCTTTGCCGAATCCATGCTCATTCCTCTTTCCGGCGAGGTTAGGAACGAGATTGCAGAAGAACTGCTTCGCTACCTTGAATTTCATCTGGATTCTTCCCTCAATATCAATTCTTTGAAGGTTCTTCGGGAGCTTTTTGCATACTGAATTCGCATCCGCAGTACTGCTGGTTGTAGAAATTCTGTTCCCGGATTATCTGACAACGGCGCTCCTGAAGGCCACCTTTACGCCAGTTCTGTTCCCACCAGACAGGAGCCTCGTTCATGGTCTGGCCAGATATCATGGAGCAGGCCCATTTTCCAGCCTGGTTGATCTGGTCAAGTGATTTCCATCTGGACGAGGCTAAAGTGGTGGTCAATACCCTATAACCGTGGCTGGAGGCATATTCGGCAGCACGGAGAAGACGATATTTGAAGCATTGAAGGCAGCGCCCTCCTCTTTCCGGCTCGGACTCAAGGCCTTTTATCGCGTCGAGCCATTGCTGGTGGTCATAGTCCGCATCAACAATTTCCAAACCCAGGGAAGAAGCATAACGTGAGCATTCCTCTTTACGGATAAGGTATTCCTCATACGGATATATATTCGGATTACAGTAATATATGAGGGGACGTACACCTTCCTTGAGCAAGCGCTCAATTATCGCTCCCGAGCAAGGTGCGCAGCAGGTGTGGAGCAGAACTTTGTCTGCTCCTAAAGGCACCTGCAAACAACCGTCTTTCCTGTTTGGCATATATTATTCCTTGAATCCGGCTACGTCATCCATGGATGTTGGAATCATTTCAAGCAGATCACCGTAGATTTCCATAACGCCTTTGATCCATGAAGTCCTGTGGGCAATCTTTTCGTCCTTATAAACGGCGTATTTGGTAACATAAGCTGCCACGGTCCCACCGTTTTCGCCTGTGAACTTGGTAGTCGTGCTCTTATTGTTCACAACCCATGTAGCAGCATCGTCCGGAGCGGTAAGATTGCGAACCTTAACATACTGGCCGAGATAATCAATGCACTGATTGTCTGATATCTCCGGAACCACAATCTCTGCCTTGGTATCGGTCGGGAAGATAATAGCCTTCTTGATCTGAGGCAGATTCTTGTAAAGGTCATAGGTGGCATGTTTAAGACTGACAATCACCTTGGTGCCGACAGGCAGGGTCGCCTGTGTATAATCCTCTCCTTTGAGGATGATTCCCGTTCCCGGCTCACCGGTGTTGTCAACGAGGGAAATCACCTGATACAAGGCACCACCCTCATTGTTGGCAGCGACATAACCTTTCACAGCAACAAGGTCTGCAAGCTCAGCACCAGAGGACATGGAAGCCAATTTTGCATTCAACTCCTTGACTGTAAGAGCTTTGCTTTCGTCAGGGCACTCCTCTTTCTCAGCAAACTCAAGCGATGTAACAAGAGTGTTAAGGTATTTTGTATCAGATCCGGTAACTCCTATGGCATAACCGGTCACTATAACATTTCTGTCAAGATAGCTTGTCACGTTAAGTGAGTTGTTCGGATATGAGAGGGAGCCGACAACTTCTGTTCCCTCAACTGCCACATTATAATGCCACTGATAGATATTGTCCTGATATGAAGTCAGGAAACCGCTGTACCTGACATACTTGATGCAAGGAGCACCGGCATAGCTGTCAAATTTGGCAGCATTGAACTCCTCCGGCTCAGGCTGGGACACACTTGCAGTTCCGTTCTTGGTCAATTCGGATGTCTCGCCGAACTGTTTCATACCACCGTACATTGAAGTCGCTCCTTTGACTGTAAGCACATCTCCGACCTCGACACCGTGGTTTTTCTTGAAAGTCAGGATAATGCCTGTGTCATCCTTGAGAAGGAAACCTTTGGAGTGAGTGCCTACAACCGTACCCTCAACCTGATATACCTGGTCAATAGGAGAATCAAGCACCTTTGCTATGGTAGAAGTCTCAACCACATCCTCCTTTCCGAACTCGACAAGCTCGCCGCCCTTGCCCGCGACAAGAAGCACGTCATCTATTCTGTTAACGCTGCTCATCTTAGGTATGAACTTGATGCACAAGCTGTTGACTCCATCAGGAAGAGTAAAGTCAGCAGTGGCGAGCCTCCAGTCTCCCGGCACATCCTCGACATCTCCGAAACTATAGTCCAGAGCCTGTGACCAAACCTGACCGTCAGCTGAAAGACGCACTTCGAAGTCTGACTTGATGAAGGCATTGGATGCTCCCTGTGAATAGCGCTGCGCTCCGAAACTGAGTTTAAGGTTCTTGCCAGAAACTGCTATATTGTTGATAGTCAGATATGCAGGAGCAGTACTAAAGAAAATGTTATTCTTGCCGGAACCGTCATAGAGTGACAAATCACCTTTTGAAGACTGGTTAGTACGACAGGACACACTCTTGAAATCGTATGTCACACCTGAGACTCCGCTTCCCTTCTCGTTCTTCCAGCCGTCAAACTGGTCGAGATATGGCCATTGTCCGCCGTCGCCGAATGTCTGTGATGCGAGGTCGGCGTCGAATGTGTTGTAATATATGGCTCCTTCCGGAACATAATCCTGAGGAATGCCGTTGTCCTTCACTTCGACCGGAATAGTGTACATATATGATTTATATGAGCCGAAAAGCCAGCCAGTGATGGTTATATTATGTTTGGAATATTGAGTCCTGAAGTCTTCCGTCATGTAGTCAAGGCTTCCTGTCACTGAACTTCCGTCAATTTCAAGGTTGGTATAATTACCTGAAAGAAGAACAGTTCCACTATATGTCACATATTTGACCGTAGGGTTGGACATATATGCTTCAATCGCAGCCACATCCATTGCTTCCGGTTCCGGTTGGTTCACATTGGCAGTACCTATTTTCTCCAGGGTGCATCCGCTTCCAAACTGAACAAGGCCGTTTCTGGTTGAAGTGGTGCCGGATACTTTCAGAAGGTCTCCGATTGAAAGATTGTGCGCCGAACCGTTGAAAGCATAAATGTAAGAGCCCATCTGTTGAAGGAGCACACCATTGGTATTGGCTCCGACAACAAGTACGTTTTCAAGCTCGAATGTCCCTCCGACTTCTGCCTTGAGGACATCGGCGATGGTTGTTCCGTCAGTAAAGGTCGGATCTTCCTGTTCAGGTTCTTCAGGGGTGTCCGGTACATCCGGCTCGACAGGATCCACCTTACCGCAGGCAATCACAAACATGGCAGCAAAAGAAAATGCCGCAACACGAGATAGAAAAGATTTGAACGTCATCGTTTATATATAGTTTTGAATTTGCCTGCAAAGATAGTCTTTATTATTTATTTCACTGCAGAATCGGCGTAATGAAATTTCGCATGTTGCAAAACTTAAATAAGTAACGTCAGAACAAAGTCAACGAAACATAAAATCTTGCTGAAACATACGGAATATTTTATAATTTTGCCCCCGCTTTGGATTTTTCGGAAGATTCAGAAACTGAACTATGGGAATAATACCGGACAGATATATGAGGGAGCTTTCGCGAAGGATGCGGGAGGGTTTTCAGAGATATGAAGGAACAAGAATCGGAGGATGGCTGGCGCTGAGTCCCCTGTTGGTTTTTCTCGGGGTGTATCTTTTGTCATCTGTGCTTGCCGGCGATTTCTACAAAATCCCGGTTTCATCGGTATTCCTCATTGCTTCGGTCTGGGCAGTTTTCATTTGCCGGGGAAAGACCATTGAAGAGAAAATTGCTGTTTTCTCGCAGGGCGCAGGCGACAAGAATGTGCTGCTGATGATATGGATATTCGTGTTGGCAGGAGCATTTGCAGCCACGGCAAAACAGATTGGAGCGATTGATGCCACGGTAAATCTCACCCTCAGAATCCTCCCCGGAAAGTTGCTCTATGCCGGCTTATTCCTTGCTTCATGCTTCATCTCCATGTCGGTAGGAACCAGTGTCGGTACCATCGTGGCCCTTGTGCCCATTGCAGCCGGAATCGCATCTGAAATCGGAACGGGAGTGCCGTTCATCACCGCCATCATCGTGGGTGGAGCCTTCTTCGGAGACAACCTGTCTTTCATTTCAGATACCACTATTGCCGCAACCCGAACTCAGGGATGTTCTATGTCAGACAAGTTCAAAGCCAATCTGAGTATTGCTGCACCTGCAGCAGCCATCGTGGCCGCAATATATGTCTTCATGGGGACATCTGCAAGCTATTCACCTGAAACAGAAGCTGTTGACTGGATATTACTTATTCCTTACATTCTCATTATCGCGCTTTCAATCTCCGGGATGAATGTTTCTGTAGTGCTTTTATGCGGTCTTGCAGTGAATGCAATAATCGGTTTTCTCGGTACAAGAGTGAGCTGGAATGACTTTCTCGGAGCTGTAGGTAGCGGAATCAGCGGAATGGGAGATCTGATTATTGTGACTTTGCTTGCCGGCGGAATGCTGGAGGTGATACGCACGTGCGGAGGGCTTGATTTCATAGTAGGGGGACTTACCAGACATGTCAAGGGCAAGCGTGGAGCAGAACTGAGCATTGCCGGACTGGTTTCGCTGGCAAACCTTTGTACGGCAAACAATACCATAGCCATCATCACAACCGGCAGGATTGCTCGCGAACTTACTGAGAAATATAATCTGGATCCCCGTAAAAGTGCCAGCATTCTCGATACGTTTTCATGCCTTGTCCAAGGCCTTATCCCGTACGGAGCCCAATTGCTCATGGCATCAGGACTGGCAGGCATCTCTTCTGTATCCATCATTTCATATCTCTACTATCCTTTTGCTCTGGGTGTCCTTGCCTTGGGAGCGATACTATTCCGTTTTCCCCGCCGATATTCTTAGTTCTGCGATTTTTCCTCTGCTGTTCCTTCTCCAGCTTTTTCTGATACATCTTGCGGTATTTCTCCAACGTCCTTGCGTCCTTTTCTGCCTGTTTTGCCGCTTCTTGCAGGGCTTTGCGTTTCTTTTCACGCAGTTTTTTCAGTTTCTTCTCCTCTTTAGCCTTTTGTTTTTCGGCTTCCCTGCGATCCAGCTCCGCCCATTTCCGGTCACGTTTCTGTATTCTTGCTTCGCGTTTTGCAGCGCGTGCAGCAGCGGTTTTTTCCTTAGCAGATAGAAATGAATCTTCGGGCTTGAGCGGTCGATTGCCAAGGCTGTCTGCAATAGCGAGTGAATCTTTGACCTCAAGTGAGTCACCAAGAGCCAGTGAATCACGGACAGACAATGAGTCACGAAGGGACAATGAATCTCTGACTGAGAGAGAATCTCTTATTGACAGAGAATCGGTCAAAGACAGCGTATCCTTTTGTGCAGCAGCACGTTCACTTTCGAG
>JALFNZ010000169.1 GCA_022774085.1 Bacteroidales bacterium | reverse complement strand
TCCACCCCCAGTCGCTTCGCGACAGCCCCGAGGGGCATGCCGCTGTCGTCTTTGACGCCATCGGGCATCTCCGTCCTCCGTTTTCTTCTCATGCAAAACATCGAGCAGGCGTATCGGCCCCACAGTGGCGTAGAATGGTGTTTCTCCTGCTCGATGAGGTCGAAATGGCTGCATCGAGCAGGCAAATCGGCCCCACAGCCCCCTAGAACGCCACTTGCCCTGCTCGATGATTTGCACGAAGAACGATTTGCGCGGGTGATGATGCGGAGACGCTTACTCGAGATGGAATCTGTCAAATTTGGACTCAACAGAAAAACGCCGTTGATTGGGATTTGTAATTCGTCCGGGAAAACGTCGATTTGCCGGACAAGTTGAGCAAAAACGAAGATTCGTCCGTGAAAAGGCTGGTTTTCCGGACAAAGCCCCGTCACTGTATAATCACAGCAGCTTTGAATTTGATTCTTGTCATACAGCAGGGCTTTGCCGTCAAATAAAAAATATTAAATTTGCCTGAAAATGCAGCCACAAATGGGAGAGTCAGGAAATATATTGAAAACCAGAATGATGCAGCAGGCCGATCCGCTTCAGGTGGAAGGATTGTCTCGTTTTTTCAAAACAGGGAAGGGACAATATGGTGAAGGAGACCTCTTCCTTGGCATCAAGGTTCCCGTCACAAGGACAATCGTAAAAGAATGCTGGACAGATACTTCGTTCTCGGATCTGGAGGAATGTATCACCTCTCCATACCATGAAATCAGGCTGGCTGCTCTGTTGTGCCTTGTACGAATCTTCAAATCTTCCAAAAAGAATAATGCCCTAAGGCAGGAATGCATTGATTTCTACCTATCGCATACGGCATACATAAACAACTGGGACCTCGTGGACCTGAGCTGCTACGAACTTCTCGGAGCATGGCTCGTGGATAAGGACAGAACCACTCTGTACGAACTTGCAGACAAAGGCAAGACCATTTGGGAACAGCGCATAGGAATCGTAAGCACCATGGCATTCATCCGCAGGGGAGAACTGAAAGAGTGCTATGAAATATCCGACATAATGTTGGCCAAGGAGGGGAAAATGCACGACCTGCTACAGAAAGCCTGTGGCTGGTTACTTCGTGAAGCAGGTAAGCGGAATCAGAACCGCCTTGTCAGTTATCTGCAACAAAGATGGGACAGGATTCCTTCCACTATGCGCAGCTACGCCTGCGAAAAACTGGATAAAGAAACTATTCAATCCCTAAGGCAAAAGAACGTCATCATCTGCAAAGCCACCGAAAAAGACCTTGAACGGATGCTGGAGATATTTGCCCATGCGCGCGAGTTTATGGCATCGACAGGAAACCCTAACCAATGGGCGGATAACTACCCCAGCCGGGAACTCCTGCTGAATGATATTGAACACTCCGACAGCTTTGTCATGCTTCAAGACGGCTGCATCATCGCAACATTCGTACTCCGCACGGGCGAAGACCCGACATATAAAACCATTTATGGAGGAAAATGGCTGGACGACGGCCCGTATGCCACCATACACCGCATCGCAAGCGACGGCAGCCGTAAGGGCATCCTTCACCTGGCCGTCCGGTTCGCATTGAAGCAATACAATTCAATCCGCATCGATACCCATAGCGACAACAGCATCATGCGCACCGCCATTCTTCGTGAAGGCTTCCGCTACTGCGGCCTCATTAAATGCTGGAACGGCACCGAACGCCTTGCATACCAGTACGTTATGCAGGAATGACACATGCCGATTTGTACTTATTGTAAGAATTACATATATTTGCGTTTAGCAAAAATTGGAAGATATGCCTGAGTTAAGAGGAAGTATTTCACAGATTATCGGACCTGTTGTTGATGTTCACTTTCAATTGGATGAGTCATCTCACAGTCTCCTGCCATCAATACATGAAGCCTTGACTGTCATCAGACCGGATGGAAGGAGGCTTGTACTGGAAGTCCAGCAACATATCGGTGAAGACACTGTGCGCACTGTTGCCATGGATTCTACTGACGGACTGCGCCGCGGCCTGCCGGTTGGCTGCACGGGCTCACCTGTGTCAATGCCTGTGGGCGAACAGATCAGGGGACGAGTCATGAACGTGGTCGGAGAAGTTATTGACGGCATGGAAACACTCGATATGCAGGGGGCATTCCCGATTCACCGTGAACCGCCGAAATTCGAAGACCTCGCCACTTCTCAGGAAGTCCTCTACACCGGCATCAAGGTGATTGATCTGCTTGAGCCTTATCTTAAAGGAGGAAAAATCGGACTGTTCGGAGGAGCAGGAGTCGGAAAGACCGTCCTTATCAAGGAACTCATCAATAACATAGCGAAGAAACACAATGGATTTTCCGTATTTGCAGGAGTGGGTGAGAGAACCCGTGAAGGAAATGATCTTCTCAGGGAAATGATTGAATCAGGCGTAATCCGATATGGAGAAGAGTTCCTCAAAAGCATGGAAGAAGGCAACTGGGACCTCTCCAAAGTGGATTATAATGAACTTCCGAAGTCTCAGGTAGCGATGGTATTCGGCCAGATGAACGAACCTCCCGGAGCCCGTTCCAGCGTAGCCCTCTCAGGACTTACCCTTGCTGAATCATTCCGCGACAGCGGCTCTGCGGAAGGCCCGAAAGACATACTCTTCTTCATAGACAACATATTCCGTTTCACCCAGGCCGGCTCTGAGGTATCCGCCCTGCTGGGACGAATGCCGTCTGCCGTAGGATATCAGCCTACGCTCGCAACGGAGATGGGTCAGATGCAGGAAAGAATCACCTCCACAAAGAAGGGGTCAATCACCTCGGTACAAGCTGTTTATGTCCCGGCAGACGACCTTACGGACCCGGCTCCGGCAACCACTTTCAGCCACCTCGACGCAACAACCGTCCTGAGCAGGAAAATCGCCGAACTCGGCATCTATCCGGCAGTTGACCCGCTTGAGTCAACCTCCAGGATTCTGGACCCGAACATCGTTGGAGAAGACCACTACAATACTGCACAGAGAGTCAAGCAGATACTCCAGCGCAACAAGGAACTCCAGGACATCATATCCATCCTCGGAATGGATGAGCTTTCGGACGAAGACCGGCTCACAGTCAACCGTGCCCGCAAGGTGCAGAGATTCCTCTCGCAGCCGTTCTCGGTAGCTGAGCAGTTCACGGGTGTCCCGGGCGTGATGGTTTCAATTGAAGATACCATCCTCGGATTCAAAATGATTCTCGACGGAGAAGTAGATGACATCCCGGAGCAGGCCTTCCTGAATGTTGGAACCATAGAGGATGCAATAAGGAAAGGCGAGCAAATCCTTGCAGCAGCCGCTGCGACAATCACAACAACATGTTGATATGGTAAGGGAAGACATCATATCACTGAACATCCTTTCCCCGGAAAAGACAATCCTGCAGACCATGGTCAGTCAGGTGGAATTTCCAGGTTCGAAGGGACGGTTTACCGTGCTGAAAGGCCATGCACCATTGATTTCTTCGCTCACCGAAGGAGTCATATCCTATGTGTCAAATGGCCAGAAGGCTTCTGTATCAATCAAATCCGGCTTTGTCGAAATCAATGCCAATGAAGTGTCCGTATGTGCACAGATTAAAAAATGAGGACGAAGATTTTCATATTGGTTGCAACTCTGTTCTTTGCGTTGACATGTTTCGGCAAAGAACACGGTTCCCCTGCCGCGGAGGGACCGGCCGTTGACGTTGCCTCCATCCTCTTCGGCCACATCGGAGATTCATACGGATGGCATATAACCGACTGGAAAGGCGAACACATATCCATACCACTTCCGTGCATCGTCCGCAGCAGCACGGGCTGGCATATGTTCAGCTCTTCAAAAATAGAACATTCACATCAATACGAAGGCCTCTACATTGCGACAGAAGGAAGATATGCAGACAAAATCGTCGAAACCCTTCCCGACGGCACCATATCCAGACCGTTCGACATATCAATAACTAAGAACGTATGTTCGCTGATGGTCAGTGCAATCATCCTGCTGGTCCTTATCCTGAGCACTGCCAGATGGTACCGACGCCATGATGCTGAAAATCAGGCACCCGGAGGTATTGCCAAATTCATGGAACCACTGATTACAGCAATCAACGACTCGCTGGTCAAGGAAAATATCGGCAAGGATTACAGGAAATATTCCCCCTATCTTCTGACAGCCTTCTTTTTCATCCTCCTGAACAACCTCCTTGGCATCGTCCCATTCTTCCCGGGAGGAGCCAATGTGACAGGCAACATAGCCATAACCCTTGTCCTGGCCTTGTGCACTTTCATAGCTGTCAACCTGTTTGGGAACAAACATTATTGGAAGGATATATTCTGGCCGGATGTTCCTCTGTTCTTGAAATTCCCCATCCCCCTTATTCAGATAATCGAGATTTTCGGAATATTCACCAAGCCATTCTCATTGATGGTCAGGCTTTTTGCAAATATCCTTGCTGGCCATGCGATGATTCTCGGACTCGTATCCGTGATTTTCATCACGGCAAAAATGGGCCCTGTGATATGCGGGTCGATGACTGTGGTGACAATGTTATTCGGAGTGTTCATGGATTGCCTTGAACTCCTTGTCGCCTTCCTTCAGGCCTATGTGTTTACCATGTTATCCGCCGTATTCATCGGTATGTCCCGGGAAGAAGCACATTAGAAATAATCTTAAAATCATATAGTTATGTTGACAACAGTTATTCTTCAGGCCGCCGTAGGCGCCGTCCTTGGTAAAGTTGCCGGAGCTATCGGAGCCGGCATAGCAGCTATCGCAGCAGCATTCGGAATCGGAAAGATTGGTTCATCGGCAATGGAAGCAATTGCACGCCAGCCTGAATCTGCTGGAAATATCCGTACTGCGATGATCATCATCGGTGCCCTTGTCGAGGGAGCCTGCCTTTTTGCAATCATCGCCTGTCTGATGGCAATAGTACTCTAGCCTGAAGCTTATGAATCTGTTGCTGCCAGAAACCGGTCTCCTTTTCTGGATGACCCTTATTTTTGCCATCGTTTTTTTCCTGCTGGCAAAGTTCGGCTTTCCTGTGATTACGGGGATGGTGGACAAGCGCACGAAAAAGATCGATGAAGCTCTTGCAGCGGCAAAGGAGGCGGACGAAAGGCTTGCGAGTCTGACGAAGGAGCAGGAGAGAGTGATAGAGCAGACCAACTCAGAATGTGCTCGCCTGATCCAGGAGGCTGCTGCCCAGCGAGAACAAATGGTTGAGCAGGCCAGGGCACAGGCTGCACGAGAGGCTGACAGGATATTAGCTCAGGCAAGGGAAACTATCAGCCAGGAGAAGGAGGCCGCAATGAGAGACCTTCGAAGGGAAGTCGCATCATTGTCGCTCACCATTGCCGAATCCATCCTGCGCAAAGACCTCTCATCCGACACATCCCAGCGTGAACTTGCAGGCAAACTCCTCGATGAAATGGGGAAAATATCTCTTAAGTCATGAATGCAGGAGCCATAGCCTCAAGGTATGCCAAGGCTCTTCTTGACTATGTCATGGAGAGAGGAAGCGGCGAGACTGTCTATGACCAGGCATGCATGCTGATGAAGATGATGGAGCAGGTGCCGCTGTTGAAGGAAGTCCTTGCCAGGAGAAAGGATATTTCCCATGAAAAGCGTATGGAGGTGATACAGACTGCATTGGGAGGCCGTATGGCTGTGGAGTTTGACCGTTTTGTCGGCCTTTTGGAGACGAATTCCCGCATAGAGTTCATCGACAGGATGATATGGTCGTTCATCCATCAGTACCGCAAAGCCAACAATATTGTGACAGGACACCTTGTGACAGCAGTCGATGCTCCGGAGCTTAAGGAGAAAATGACCGCTCTCTTTTCGGAAAAAACAGGGGCTGATGTAAGGATGGAGATGAAAACCGACCCGGATTTAATAGGAGGTTTCATCTTCGAAATGGATGGGAAACTTGTGGATGCGAGTGTCAGCACCCAGCTGCGCCGTCTGCGCAAGGAACTCGTTGATACAGGAAAAAGAATTATTTAAGTCCTATCCCTGAATAAAGTCTTTGGGGAAAGGATGTGCCCCCGGAAAAGGGGGAATGAACAAAAGTCAATTGTCTATGGATCAGATACGTCCAAGTGAAATATCGGAAGTCCTGCTCAGTCAGCTGAAAGCCCTCGGTACCGACTTGAAACTTGAAGAAGTCGGACACGTGCTTCAGGTGAGTGACGGCGTGGTGAGAATTTATGGCCTGCTCAATGCAGAGGCGAACGAACTCCTTGAGTTCGACAACGGCGTGATGGCCGTTGTTATGAACCTTGAGGAAGACAACGTGGGTGCAGTGCTTCTGGGCCCTACCGACATGATTAAGGAAGGAATGACCGTGCGTCGGACCGGCCGTATAGCTTCTATAAATGTCGGTGAGGCGATGGTCGGAAGAGTGGTGAATCCGCTAGGGGAGCCTCTCGACGGCAGGGGGAAAATCGCCGGTGAACTGGTGCAGATGCCCCTTGAAAGGAAGGCACCCGGTGTCATCTTCCGTCAGCCGGTGACAGAGCCTCTTCAGACGGGCATCAAATCCATCGACTCCATGATTCCGATCGGAAGGGGACAGAGGGAACTCATCATCGGCGACCGTCAAACAGGAAAAACAGCCATAGCTCTTGATACAATCATCAATCAGAGAGAGGCATATCTGTCCGGGAATCCTGTATATTGCATATATGTGGCCATAGGCCAGAAAGGCTCCACCGTCGCCAATATCGTCAACACTCTTTCCGAAAAAGGGGCGATGGACTATACCATCGTCGTCGCTGCCACTGCTGCCGACCCTGCCGCCCTTCAGTATTATGCACCTTTCGCCGGTGCCGCCATCGGGGAATATTTCCGCGATACCGGCCGCCATGCCCTCGTAATATATGATGACCTGTCCAAACAGGCCGTGGCTTATCGTGAGGTGTCGCTGATTCTCCGCCGTCCATCAGGCAGGGAGGCTTATCCCGGAGATATTTTCTATCTCCATTCAAGGTTGCTTGAGAGAGCGGCAAAGATTATCAGCCAGCAGGAAGTTGCCGAGAAAATGAACGACCTGCCTGCATCGCTGCAAGGCAAGGTGAAGGCAGGCGGCTCGCTTACAGCCCTGCCTATCATTGAAACCCAGGCGGGAGACGTGTCCGCATACATTCCGACCAACGTGATTTCCATCACAGATGGCCAGATTTTCCTTGAGGCTGACCTCTTCAACCAGGGATTCCGTCCGGCTGTGAACGTTGGTATTTCCGTATCCCGTGTGGGCGGAAGTGCCCAGAAGAAGAGTATGAAAAAGGTGGCAGGAACGCTTAAAATTGACCAGGCACAGTACCGCGAGCTCGAGGCTTTCTCAAAATTCAGCAGCGATCTGGATTCTGTGACAGCCCTTGCCCTTGACAAGGGTAGGAAGAACAATAAGCTCCTTGTCCAGCCTCAGTACTGCCCGATGCCAGTGGGTGAGCAGGTCGCAATACTTTATTGTGGAACGAAGGGACTGTTGAGAGAACTTCCTATAGAACTTGTGGACGATTTCCAGACAGCCTTCCTGACCAAAATCAGGGCATTCCATATGGATGATGTAATCGTCCCTCTATCTAAAGGAAGCACCGACATAGCAATATTTGACATCATTGAGAAAGAAGCAGCATCCATCATCAACGGATTGCTGGGTCGATAAGGGCAATTGACATGGCATCGCTGAAAGAAATAAAGACAAGGCTTGCATCAGTGAAGAATACGCTGAAAATCACCTCTGCGATGAAGATGGTGGCTTCAGCCAAATTGCGCAAGGCACAGAGCGCCATTGCAGGCAAACTTCCCTATGAGAAGAAACTCCACCATATTCTTGGAGGGATGCTGAGGGACGATGACCTGAACAAGGCCCTTCACAGCGAACTCGGTTTCGACAAGACCGGGAGGGCTTCCCTTGTACTTCAGGACGTGGCAGCAGATGCGCTTCCCCACAAGAAGACTGCCGACAGGGTGGCAATCGTGGCATTTTCATCTAATTCATCCCTTTGCGGAGCCTTCAATTCAAACATAATCAAGAAATTCCGGGAGACAGTCTCGCTTTTGCTCTCGGATGGGTTTGTCAAAGAGGATATTGACGTGTATGCTGTCGGGCGAAAGATGGCCGAAGCAGCCCGCAAGGATGGCTTCGAACTGGCAGGAGATTATCAGGAAATGGCCGACAAACCGGATTATGACGATGCCGCGGCCCTCGCTTCGCTTCTGGTGGACAGTTTCTCTTCTTCAGAAGTCGGTCAGGTGATACTTATCTACAGCCATTTCAATTCAGCGGCTTCTCAGGTTCCTGTCAGGGAGAATTACCTGCCCCTTGCCCTGCATGAACGAGATGATGATGGCGAACCTATTGACTATATACTTGAACCAGATCCAATTACAGTGGTCAAGACACTGCTTCCGCAAGTGCTGATGTTGAAAATCTATACTGTACTTCTCGATGCGAATGCCTCTGAGCATGCGGCCAGGACCATGGCCATGCAGATTGCGTCGGACAATGCAAAGGATCTTATCTCAGAACTCACCCTTGCCTACAACAAAGGCCGTCAGAGCCAGATTACAGCTGAAATTCTTGACATTGTTGGAGGCTCAATGAATTAATGGGCTGACCCTCTTTTGTCAGCCCCATTAAATAATCTTGTAGTTTTGCAATCAGGAACTTAGAGATTTGCAATTGAAATTGCGAAGCCTCCGCCGCGTGCCATGTCAATCTTCAGGACATCTTTCGAAGTGATTTTCTTCTTGGTGATGACATAGGACTGAGGATTGGTCTGGTAGTCAGTGTCCGGAGCATCCGAGTAGATAGTTGCCTCGTATTTGCGGCCCTTCTCCAGGAAATCCATAGGAACTTTCACAGTACGCGCATTCTCGTCAGTAACACCGCCTACGAACCACTGTCCGTCTTTCTTGCCCTGACGTGCAGTGACGATGCAGTCGCCCGGCTCAGCGATAAGATATCTGGACTGGATCCAGTCAATGTCCACATCCTTGATGAACTGGAATGCATCCATATATCTTTCATAATGCTCAGGAAGGTCTGCAGCCATCTGAAGTGGAGAATAAAGCACGACATAAAGGCCGAGCTGGTTGGCGATGGTCGCATTCACCTTGGATGTGTTTCCTCCGTTTGTAACTTCAGCCATATCCATTACGAAAATACCAGGAGTATAGTCCATAGGACCACCGTTGAAACGGGTGAACGGAAGGATGGTGACATGATGAGGCTTGGTGCCTCCGAATGCCTGATACTCAGTACCTCTTGCAGATTCGTTGCCGATGAGGTTAGGGTAGGTGCGGCAAAGACCGGTAGGGCGTACTGCCTCGTGGGCATTTACCATGATCTTATGTTTCGCGGCCTCTGTCACTGCATATAGATAGTGATTTACCATCCACTGGCCATAGTGGTATTCACCGCGAGGAAGGATATCCCCCACATAACCGCTCTTCACAGCATTGTAGCCATAGTCATTCATGAGCTGATATGCCTTTTCCATGTGCCTTTCATAGTTGCGGACAGAAGAAGAGGTCTCATGATGCATCATGATTCTGACACCTTTTGAATGAGCATATTCGTTCAGAGCCTTGATGTCGAAATCAGGATATGGGGTGACAAAGTCGAAGACATAGTCCTTGCTGCAGTTCGCCCAGTCTTCCCAACCTTCGTTCCAGCCCTCCACAAGCACCTGGCTGAAACCATGCTCAGCAGCGAAATCGATATATCTGCGTACCTTCTCGTTGTTTGCTGAATGTGTTCCATTAGGAGTGCTCTTTGAATAATCTGTCTTGCCAAGATGGACGGATGCATAATCGTTGGTATATGCCCATGTGCCTTTGCCTGAAATCATTTCCCACCATACACCGATGTATTTTACCGGCTGAATCCACGATACATCTTCATATGAGCAAGGCTCGTTGAGATTGAGAATCAGACGGGAAGCAAGCTGTGCTGTTGCACTTTGTGCCACCTGGATAGTCCTCCATGGTGTTGTGCAAGGTGTCTGCATATATCCTTTCCATCCCTGAGCATCAGGAGTGAGATGGGATGTGAAAGTGAGGGTCTGAGGGTTGAGGTCCAGGTGCATGCACGGATAGTTCACTAGGGCAGCTTCATGGATATTGATGTAAAGACCCTCGTCAGTACGCATCTGGAGGGAAGTCTGCACTGCATTGTCAGACCAAAGGGTCTGTGATGAGTTGCCGCAGACAGCTTCACGATATTTTGAACTGATTTCAGAAAGACGTGACTCTGTGAAGTCATATTCCTGAGTGTCGTAGTCTCCTGGAATCCACCATGCTGTATGGTCTCCGTTCATTGCGAACTGTGTCATTTCTTCTTTAATGACGAAATAGTTGAGCCTTCTCTGGTATGGGAATTCATAGCGGAAACCGAGTCCGTCGTCATAAAGACGGAAACGGATAGTCATCTTTCTGTCGGTTGATTTCTGTACAAGATTGACTGTCAGTTCATTGTAATTGTTTCTGATGGATGCCTCTTCTCCCCATACAGGACTCCAGGTCTGGTCGAATGATGAGGTCTCGGAGCCTTCCAACGTAAATCCGTCATGGAAGGAATTTGCGCCAGCCGCATCTTTCTTGGTAATGGTGCCATTGTCTTCGAAGACGATTTCGCTGGCTTTGATGGTTCCGCGAAGCTCAAATCCGAGGTTGGAAGGAAGGATTACCTTGGTCTGTCCGCGATCAAGTGAGTACTGCGGCGTACCATCTTCTGCAATACGGAACTCCATTTTCAAGTTGCCGTCAGGTGAAGTGAGGGTAAGATTCTGTGCTGTGGCTTCAAATGAAAGCACTGATACACACACTGCTGCAATGCAGCTGAAGAAATTAAGTTTCATACGAATGTTTTGGTTACTGGTATGGAATTAATCGTTTTACCGGCCATTGCCGGTTGGTCAATACATCCTGCGAATTTAATTATTTTCATTCAATATACCATAGTCTGATGCAGCTTACATACTATCCGAGCCTGTGATACATTTCTACAGTCCTTGCAGCTTCTGCGGCATCATGTACCCTAAGTATGTCAGCTCCGCACTGCAGTGCCTTCATATGAAGCACCTGGGTCTGCGCAAGACTTTCTTCCGGTGTAATGTTGAACAATCTGTATATCATGCTTTTACGCGATACCCCGACAAGTGTTCTGATGCCTTCGGAAGAAAAACGTCCCGTAAGGATATCCATTTCCCGCAGCAACTGATAATTCTGGTCAACCGTTTTGGCAAAACCAAAGCCAGGGTCGAGGACCCATTTTCTGATTCCGTATCTGGAAGCATTCTGACCGAATGCCTCGAAATATCTGAGTACCTCTTCGGTAACGTTTCCGTAGTCACATAAGCTTTGCATTGTCTTTGAGTTGCCCCTTTTATGCATTGCGATGTATTCCAGGCCAATCTCTCCTACAAGCGGCAGCATGGAGGGGTCATCCTCTCCGGCTGATATATCATTGACTATCAAGGTATCCCTTGCTTTATCCTCTCCGATTAAGGCAGCCGTAGCGGCGAAGGCCTTTTCAATCACTGAAGCCCACCAGGTGTCAATGGAAATCCTGACTCCAGGACAGGCCAGCAGCAGAGCGCTCAGTGAAGGGGCTATCCTTTTCCATTCCACCTGCTCTCCGACAGGTTCCGATCCCGGCCTGGTGGAGCAGGCACCGATGTCTATTATGGTTGCCCCTTCACGGATCAGCTTCCAGGCACGGGCTACCGCATTTTCGGATGTCTTGTCCAAAGCACTGCTGCTAAGGCATCTGCTGTCTGCAAAATAAGAATCGTCAGTCAGATTGACGATTCCCATTATATCTATTTTTCTTTGAATATCCATTATATGCCTTGTTTTTCCCTCAAATATAAACAAAATTGTCTAATTTTGTCCGGATAACAAATGACCGAAAACCAATTGTCTATGCTCACAGTCATTGAAGGTCTGGACGGATCAGGAAAATCCACCCAGGTCAGAAAATTGAAAAAATACCTTGAAAGTATTTCAGAATCATTGGAATATATCCATTTCCCAAGATATGATGCTCCTGTTTATGGAGACCTTATAAGCCGTTTTCTCCGTGGAGATTTCGGTGACAACAACACTGTCCATCCCCAGCTGGTCGCCTTGCTTTTCGCCGAGGACAGACATGCTGCGGCGGAACATATGA
Organism: Bacteroidales bacterium; assembly: GCA_022774085.1. Classification (GTDB taxonomy): domain Bacteria; phylum Bacteroidota; class Bacteroidia; order Bacteroidales; family UBA932; genus Cryptobacteroides. Next base: position 20,375 of record JALFNZ010000169.1, on the reverse strand, counting down.
AGCAAGCACTCCAGAGGGGAGGCTCAATCCTTCTTGACAGATATGTTTACTCCAATATCGCCTATCAGTGTGCCAAACTGGAGGATGAAGAAAAGGCTCTGGCTTTGCGTGAATGGATATTCAATACCGAATATGGTGACTTTGGCTTGCCGGTGCCGGATTTGAATATTTTCCTGGATGTACCAATTGATTTCGTTGAATCGAAGCTGACTTCGAACCGTGTCGGTTCTGACAGGGAATACCTTGAAGGACAGAAGGATATACATGAGGCGGATATTGAATTTCAGAAAAAGGTCAGGGCAATTTATCGCCGTCAGTGCGAACTTGATTCCAAGTTCATAAGGATTGACTGCTCCGATGACTATGGATTCATGCTCCCGCCACATGAGATATTCGAGAAGATAAAAAAGGTTGTGGATGAAGCCATAAATTCTTCAAAATGATATATATAGCTGAAAGGGCAAGACGTGCCTGCGCATTCCTTTTCGGAATGACTTACATGCTTTCTGGCATCACCAAGCTCCTTGATCCGGTCGGAGCTTCACTTGTCATGGATGCTTACTTTGACTTCTTGCATCTTGGCTTCCTGTCTTTTGCTGCCAAGCCTCTCGGGGTGTTCATGGCTTTTATTGAAACTCTTGTGGGTGTGGCTCTGATGACGGGAGTATGGCGAAAAATCGGTGCCATTGCAGCTTTCGGCCTGCACGGATTCTTCACCGTGATTACGATATTACTTGTGATTTTCAAACCGGACATGGACTGCGGCTGCTTCGGAGAAGCCTTGAGTCTGTCCCACACGGCAAGTCTTGTCAAGAATATTTTCCTGTTGCTTCTGCTAGTGGCGGCCTTCATTCCTTTCCGTGATCTGGGCCAGCCGACAAAGAAGAAATATGTTTCGTTCGGCCTTGTGATGCTCTCCGTCACTGGTTTTGCAATATGGTCATGGCTCAGCATACCTTTGGTGGACTACACTGATTTTGCTCCGGGAACCATGCTCAGCGCCTCGGACCACTCAAATGCAGGAGAAGAAGAAATGTTCGAATCCCAATTCATCTACGAGAAAGACGGGGAGGAAAGGGCTTTCTCCCTGGATGATTTGCCAGATTCGACATGGACATTCGTCCAGACCCGGACAGTCCGCATTGATGGTCGTAAGGAAGCAGTATTTTCTTTTTCAGATATTGATGGCCAGTATCACGATGAACTCGCAACTGAAGGGCAGGTGATGCTGGTTACCGCATACAACCGGAAGGGGCTTGACTGGACAAGAATAGCAGATTTCGTGCATGTGTCCCGGAACTTAGGCTTCAACCCTTTGGTTGTGGTTTCAGGCAAAGTCGATGTCCCTGCAGATATGGTCGCTTACAGGACTGACTATAAGACAGCAGTCACCATAAACCGTTCCAACGGAGGAGTTACCTACATTAACAATGGTCAGATCATCACGAAATGGCCTGCGCGTTCCATGCCTGACACGGATACCCTTGCCGAAACCTATGTGGATGACGAAACGGAAATTCTCGAGGAACATTCATCCCGTCGCCGTCTCCTCTACCATTGTTTCCGCCTTTTCCTGTTTGCCGTCATTCTGCTTGTATAAATAAACAGGCTGACTTTTCAGCCAGCCTGTTTTATCAGTATGTATCCGGCAAAGCCGGAAGATAATCAGAGTGTACGTTTGATTTCAACGATATTGTAAGCCTCGACTACGTCGCCGATTTTGATGTCGTTGTAGCCTTGGATGTTAAGACCGCAGTCCATTCCGGAAGCAACCTCTTTGACATCATCCTTGAACCTCTTTAGTGAACCGAGCTCACCGGTGTAAACCACTATACCGTCACGGATTACGCGTACCTTCGCAGTTCTCTGAAGCTTACCCTCGCGCACGATACAACCTGCAATCGTCCCGACCTTGGAAATCTTGAAGGTCTCCTGCACTTCTGCAGTAGCTGTAACCTCTTCTTTCTGCTCAGGCTCAAGCATACCTTCAATACCGCTCTTGAGCTCATTGATACAGTCGTAGATGACGGAGTAAAGACGAATCTCGATTTCTTCCTTCTCAGCCAGCTTGCGGGCTGAAGTCATAGGACGAACCTGGAAACCGATGATGATTGCGTCAGACGCCGCGGCAAGAAGGATATCGGACTCGGAAATCGCTCCCACTGCTTTGTGAATCACGTTTACGCGAACTTCCTCGGTTGAGAGTTTGATGATGGAGTCTGAAAGCGCCTCGACAGAACCGTCCACGTCACCTTTGACAATGACATTGAGTTCCTTGAAGTTACCGATGGCAATACGTCTTCCGATCTCTTCGAGAGTCATATGCTTCTGGGTCTTGATGCCCTGGATGCGGATGAGCTGCTCCCTCTTGTTTGCTATGTCCTTGGCCTCTTTCTCGTCGGCCATCACATTGAAGGTCTCACCTGCGGTCGGAGCTCCGTTAAGACCGAGAACTGAAACAGGAGTTGAAGGACCTGCCTCTTCTACTTTCTGTCCACGCTCGTTGAACATTGCCTTCACACGGCCTGTGTAGCAGCCGCTGAGCATGATGTCTCCCACATGAAGTGTTCCGCTCTGGACAAGAATAGTGGCAAGATATCCGCGTCCCTTGTCGAGAGAAGACTCGATTACGGCTCCTGAAGCCCTGCGATGAGGGTTGGCCTTGAGCTCGAGCAAGTCTGCCTCGAGGAGAACCTTCTCAAGAAGCTTGTCCACATTGATACCTTTCTTTGCAGAAATCTCCTGACACTGGTATTTTCCACCCCAGTCCTCCACGAGAATATTCATGTTGGCAAGCTGCTCGCGTATCTTGTCAGGATTGGCTCCTGGCTTATCTATCTTGTTGATTGCAAATACCATAGGGACGCCTGCCGCCTGGGCATGGTTGATAGCCTCTACTGTTTGAGGCATGATGGCGTCATCGGCTGCGATGATGATGATTGCAAGGTCGGTCATCTTCGCACCACGGGCACGCATCGCCGTGAAGGCCTCGTGGCCCGGAGTATCAAGGAAGGTGATTCGCCTTCCGTCAGGAAGAATCACATTGTATGCACCGATGTGCTGGGTAATACCTCCGGCCTCACCAGCGATGACGTTTGCCTTGCGGATGTAGTCCAGAAGGGAAGTCTTACCGTGATCGACGTGACCCATCACCGTGATGACAGGCGGTCTTGATTCGAGGTTGTCCTCGTTGTCTTCCTCATTGTCCTGATTGATGGCTTCTGTGAGGTTGGCAGTGACAAACTCCACCTCGTATCCGAACTCCTCGGCAACGAGCACAAGAGTCTCAGCATCGAGTCTCTGGTTGATGGATACCATCATTCCGAGGCTCATACATGCTGCGATGACCTTTGTCACAGGAGTGTTGTTCATAAGGGTAGCAAGGTCGTTCACAGTTACGAACTCGGTGACTTTGAGGACTTTCTGCTCCATCTCCTGCATCTCCATCTCCTCCTGCATCCTCTGTGAAGCAAGTTCCCTCTTCTCCTTTCTGTGCTTTGCACCGAAGTTGTTCCTTGACTTGCTCTCATTCATCTTGGCATAGGTCTCCTTGATCTGCTTCTGGATTTCCTTCTGCATCTCCTCTGCCTCTGCCTCTGTCATGGCTGGCTTGAACTTCTCACCGCCCCTGTCACGACGGCTCTTCTTGTTGTTCTTGCCGGCAGCCTGCTGGTCAGCACCTTTATTGAATTTCTGGTCTTTGCCTCCCTTGTTGTTCTTATCCTTCTTGTTGCCGTTGGCAGCATCAACCTTGGTCACATCGACTTTCTGGCTTCCTCCCTTTTCGATTCTCTCTCTCTTTTTCTTCTTTTTCCTGTCGAACTGAGAAAGGTCAATCTTGTCCACGACCTTCGGTCCCTGAAGTTTTTCTACCTGGACTTTAATCTCACGAGGCTCCTGACGTACTTCCTGCATAGGCTCTTCTATTTCAACCTTCACAGGAGCTTCCTGTCTCTTTTCCTCGACAACAGGGGCACTTGCAACGACTTCCTGTTTTACAGGCTCGACAACCTTGCTTTCCTGTACCGCAGGTTTCACTTCCTCTGCCTTCGCAACCTTTGCAGGCTCTGCTTCCTGCTTTGCAGGCTTTTCAGGCTGAGCTTTCTGAGCAGGCTTCGAAAGGTCTATCTTGCCAATGATTTTCAAACCGCCTTCTTCCTGACGGGCAGGCTTTTCAACCACTGGTTCAACGGGAGCCTGCACTGGCTTCTGCTCGACCGGAGCAGGAGCCGGCTTGTCGCTGTTGAGGGTGTTTGTCTTGATGACAATCTCCTTCTCAACGATTTCCTCTTCTTCCTGTTCAGGTTTTTTCTTGGCACCGCGTTCCACAATGTCCTTCAGTTTGATAACGACATTCTCCGCGTCTTTTTTAAGTTTAAGGTCTTCACCGAATTTTGCCTCGATAGCCGGAAGATACTCATCCGAAATCTTCGCATTCGGATCAGTACCCAGCCCGGCGCCCTTCTCGTTGAGGAAATCAACAAGTGTCTGCACTCCGATGCTGAATTGCTTTGCTAATTTACTGATTCTGATTTCTGCCATATATTTAACCCCTGTTTGTTTCTTTTAATTATAGATTTCCCGACTCCCCTGAAGTCGCTCGAAATGACAACCCTCCGGGTTGCTTGAGACGACGGCTATTCGTCCTCGAACTCTGAGCGGAGGATGTCGATGACATCTTCTACTGTCTCGTCTTCCAGGTCTGCCCTCTTGGCAATATCCTCAGGAGCCAGAGCAAGTACACTTTTAGCGGTGTCGCATCCGATGCTCTGAAGCTTCTTGATAATCCAGTCCTCGATGACATCGGAGAACTCGCTCAACAGAACGTCCTCCTCGCCCTCTGCCTCGTCATCCTTTGGAAGTTCTCTCCACACCTCGATTTCCTTGCCGACAAGCATGCTAGCCAGACGGATGTTGCAACCGCCTTTGCCGATACCTTTCTTGACCTCGTCAGGATGCATGTACACCTTTATCTTGTCATCCTCACCTGAGGCTACTATCGAAGAAATCTTTGCAGGATTGAGTGCTCTCTGGATAAGGAGCTGTGTGTTGTTGGTCCACTGGAGGACATCGATGTTCTCATTGCGAAGCTCGCGGACGATGCTGATGATACGTGAACCCTTCACACCGATACAAGCTCCGATAGGATCGATCCTTTCATCATAAGACTCCACGGCCACCTTTGCTCTCTCGCCCGGAATGCGCACCACTTTCTTGATGGTTATCAGGCCGTCGTATATCTCAGGTACCTCCTGCTCGAAAAGTTTCTCCAGGAACTCAGGACTGGTCCTTGAAAGAACGATGTAAGGAGTAGTGTTGTTCTTCATCTCGACGCTCTTGATGATAGCCTTGACAGTGTCGTTCTTCTTGAAGTGCTCACCTGGAATCTGCTCTGATTTCGGGAGCCTGAGCTCATTGCCCTCTTCATCCAGGAGGAGAACCTCCTTGGCCCATGGCTGATAAACCTCTCCGGTGAATATTTCTCCGATTCTGCCGACATATTTGTTGTAAAGGTTGGCCTTTTCTATGTCCATGATCCTTCCCTGAAGATTCTGCCTGATGTTAAGGATACCCCTGCGTCCGAAATCCTTGAGCTCGACTTTCTTGGCGAAAGTCTCACCGAGCTCGTAGTCGTCACCGTCAGCATTCACCTCTTCGAGAGAAATCTGGGTGATAGGGTCCTCGACCTCTTCAACTACCTCCCTGTTCCAATAAATCTCGCAGTCACCCTTGTCAATGTTGATGATGACATCGAAATTGTCAGCTGAACCATAAGTTTTAGCAATTTGAGTCCTGAACACATCTTCAAGCACACCCATCATTGTAGGTCTGTCGATGTTCTTCTGATTCTTGAACTCCGCGAAAGCGTCTTTAAGCTCAATTTTTTCCATTTGTGTATTTATTTAATTATTTATTCAAACTTGATATGAGGACGGACGGCATTGACCGCGTCCATCGGGAAACGGTCATTGTGTTCCACAAGCTGTTTCTTCTTGCTTCCCTCGACGGCTTCCCTGACAGAGTATTTCAACTCTATGCCATTTTCATCGGCGGCGGTAAGAAGGGCGACGAACTTTTTACCTCCCTTCAGAGACACTTCCACTTCGCTGCCTACAGCCTTGGTGAACTGCTTCAGCACCTTGAAAGGCTGGTCCAGCCCTGCCGATGTGACAGTGATGGAAAAATCTTCCTTCTCGCGGTCGAAACAAGCCTCGAAATGACGGCTGATTTCCACACAATCCTCAAGCTCCACAATCCCGTCTTCGGAGTCGATTACAATCTCGACGTCATTGTCCTTGCTGACAGAAATTTCAATAATATACAGGCCGCGTGCAACAGTTGGCCCTTTTATTGCATCTAGTATTTCTGATACGTTCATATCGCTGATGACCTAATGTATAAAATAAGGGGGCATCTTTGCCCCCTGTATCATTCTCACGGTGCAAATGTACGAATAAAATCAGAATATACAAAATCTAATATACCTGAACCTTAAGGAAATGGAATTCAAAGCAAAAGAAATCGCAGATATCCTCGGTGGTACCGTAGAGGGCAATCCGGAAGCCATAGTTACCACCTTTGCGAGAATTGAAAGTGGAAAGCCCGGTGCAATCTGTTTTTTCGCCAATCCGAAATATGAACAGTACGTGTACGAATGCAAGGCGGACATCATCATCGTAAACAAAACATTCGAGCCGGCAAAACCTGTGAGCGCGACCTTGGTCAGAGTGGATAATGCATACGCGGCTGTAGCTTCCCTTCTTGACTATGTCACTGCAAAGAAACGTTCATACAAACGTCATCGTGGCCTCCACAGCAAAATCCGCCTGTCTGCACATATTGGCAAGAAAGTCTATGTCGGAGACTTTGCCTACATCGGAAAGAGGGCAAAAGTAGGAGATTATTCAAAGATTTATGAGCATGTCTATATCGGTGACGATGTTACTATAGGCTCAAACTGCATCATCTACCCGGGCGTCAGAATCTATCCCGGCATGCAGATCGGAAACAATGTCATAATCCACTCGAATGCCGTAATCGGTGCCGACGGATTCGGCTTTGCTCCTCTTGAGGACGGCACATGGAAAAAAATCGAACACACAGGAAATGTCATCATCGAAGATGACGTTGAAATCGGAGCCAATACCACCATCGACAAATCGCAGATGGGATCCACCATCGTCCGCAAAGGTGTCAAGATCGACAATCTTTGCATGATAGCCCACAATGTCGAAATCAGCGAAAATACCGTAATTGCAGCCCAGTCGGGCATTGCTGGTTCAACCAAAATCGGACGTCACTGCATCCTCGGTGGCCAGGTCGGCATAGCCGGACACCTTACCGTCGCTGACAATACTTCATTCGGAGCACAGTCCGGACTTCAGGGCAGCGTAAAGAAGGAAGGACAGTCATTCCTTGGAACCCCAGCGATACCATATATGGAGTATATGCGAAGCTATGCCCAGTTCAAGAAAGCCGGTAAAAAATAGAATATCGAAAAAAAACTCTATATTTGCGGGATATTATAATTCAGTAAGAAACAATTACGACCAATGCAGTTTCAACAGACACTACTAAAAGACTATTCATTTCAGGGGAAAGGCCTCCATACCGGAAGAACGGCGCACATGACAATCAAGCCGGCACCGGTCGATACTGGAATAAGATTCAGAAGAATTGATGTGGGCGAAGATGCTTATGTGGATGCCCTCGCTGAAAATGTTACAAATACTGCAAGAAGCACGACTCTGACCGGAAAACTTGCCGCTGTCACGACTGTGGAGCATGTACTTTCGGCATTGACCGGAATGGGGGTTGACAATGCGTACATCGATATCGACAATATTGAAGTCCCGATTCTTGACGGAAGCGCCAAACCATATATCGATGCAATCTGGAAAGACGGTTTTGCAACCCAGGATGCTCCTAGGAAATATGTTGAGATCAAGGAGACCATAGAAATAGTCAACAAGGAAAAAGGCTCATTGGTGCGTATTGAACCTGCTGAGGAATTCTCTTATGACATCAAGATTGATTTCAACTCGAAAGTGCTTGGTGTCCAGCATGCCCAGTGGGACCCTTCTGTGGTCTATGCTGAAGAAATTGGCATCTGCAGGACATTTGTTTTCTTCCATGAGATCGAGTTCCTGTTCAACAACGGTCTGGTCAAGGGTGGCGATGTTGACAATGCAATCGTGATTGTCGAGCATCCTGTGACCAAAGAGCAGGTTGACAATCTTTCATCCCTGTTCGGTGTACCTTCCCTTGAGGTAAGGGAAGACGGATATTTGAGCAACCTGACACTTCGTTTTGAAAATGAATGTGCAAGACACAAACTCCTTGACCTGATTGGCGACCTGAGGCTTGCAGGAGGCTTCCTCAAAGCAAAGGTCACTGCCGAGAAATCAGGACACGGCATCAATACCACTGCAGCCAAGAAAATCAGGGAAGTGCTTGCAAAACAATAAATATTAAATACTTATGGCTAAAATTCATCCTCTTGCAACCGTTCATCCGAACGCGAAACTTGGTGAGAATGTGGAGGTCGGACCTTACGCATATATTGAAGAATTCGTAGAGATAGGAGACGGAACACGCATTCTTCCGCATGCAACTGTCTTCAACTATGTGAAAATGGGAAAGAATTGCTGCGTATTCCCCGGAGCTGTAATCGGTGCCGTGCCGCAGGACCTGAAGTTTGATGGAGAAGTTACCTATGTGGAAATTGGAGACAATGTCAACATCCGTGAGTGTGCTACCATAAACAGGGGTACCAAAGCCAGCGGCAAAGGAGTCACCAAAATCGGCAACAACGTCCTTTTGATGTCATATACACATGTTGCACATGACTGCACGGTCGGCGACCACTGTATCCTTGTCAGCTATGTCGGCATTGCCGGTGAGACTGACGTTGAAGAGTGGGCAACCCTCGGCGGCGGAACAGTGGCACACCAGTTTTCAAAAATCGGAAAACACGCATTCGTGGGCGGCGGCTCTAAGATCAACAAGGATATCCCACCTTATGTCCTGTGCGGACGCGACCCGATTTCATACGCCGGAGTCAACATCGTCGGACTCCGTCGTCGCGGTTTCACATCTGACCAGATCCGCAACATCAAGGATATGTACGACATCATATACAACAGCAGCATGAATGTTTCAGACGCTCTGGCAAAGATTGAGTCAGGCTTCCCTCAGTCAGAGGAAAGAGACACCATCCTCGAATTCATCAGGAACTCCAAGAGAGGAATCATCCGGGGAATGTCAAGCGAAACGAAAGGCAATATCGACTGATGCCACTGTTGCTGACAACAGCTTATTTCCCTCCCGTATCATATTTTGCGGCAATCGCATCTGAAATGGGAGGTCTGAAATCCTACAAAGGCGAAGACAGGAGGAATGCTCCGTCCTCGCCTTTGATTCCTTCTGTGGTTTACATCGAAGCCTGCGAGAACTTTCAGAAGCAATCATACCGCAACCGATGCCATTTCTATGCTGCGGATGGTGTGCAGAGCCTGTCCGTACCCATAGTTCACGATGGAGGCAATAAGATACCCATTGACAAAGTGCTGATTGATTATTCAAAACCATGGCTTCTGCAGCATCGCAGGGCCATCATATCAGCCTACAGAACATCTGCATATTTCGAGTATTATCAGGATGAACTTTTCGCCATCCTGGATTCCATGCCGGAAACGCTGCTTGAACTTAATACCCGTCTGCTGAAATTCTTCATTGACAGGATAGGCCTTGCCGTTGATTTGAGGATGACGGACGACTACTTTCCGAATGCTTGCATCCCTCAACCTGATGGCACATTCACCGGATGCACAGACTTCAGGAATGTCATTCATCCCAAGCATCCCGACAAACTTCTGGCTGAAAAAGGACTGGAAAAGCCGTATTTCCAAGTCTTTTGCTCGAAATACGGCTTCAAATCCAATCTTTCAATCATGGACCTTCTTTTCAATGAAGGCCCTGATTCAATTATTTATTTATATCCGGATCTTTAATCCGGGGTTGTCAGAATCTCCATCCGAGAGTCATGGCAAACTTCCAAGGCATCCTGTGGATGCGGATAGAAGGAGAAATCCTGTCGTCAGGAACGAAATTCCCGTTGTTGTCGAATGAACCGTAATAGTCATCGTAAAGCTTTACGGCAAGGTCGTTCACGAAACTGCATCTTGCTGCAAGGTCGATGAAGAACGAACCCTTTGAGCTATATCCAAGTCCGAAAGAAATGTTCTGCTCATACAAAAGAGGCAGGGTGGCAGCAATCTCCTTTGCCTCCGGGGCCGTAGCAAGACCGTAACCGGCGCGGATTGCAAGAGCCTGGATTGGCTTGACTTCGGCACCCAGTCGTAACATCTGGGCAGTTCCGTATGTCCTCCGGATGTCGTTGTTCAAGTCTGCAAGATAATCTCTGTCAGAATATGATGCGCTGCGATAACTCATTGAACCATAATTGCAGATTTCGTAGTCTGCACTTATAAGACCCAGGGAGCCGAATGTATAGGCAAGTCCTAAATTGGCTCTGAAAGGAGAAATCAGGGTGTAGGCATTTTCTCCGTCCGGGCTGCTTTCATTATAATTACCTCCGTCAGGACCTGCCAGCTTGATTTCGCCTGACTCACGGAACCATTCCTTGACATTGTTCACTGCCGGGGTCTGTACGGCCGCCCCGATTCGGAGTCCTGCCACAGGAGTGACGATCACTCCCAATTTCCCATACACTCCGGACGAACTCAGAGAGTAGGCTGATTTATAGGTCATATTGTCAAAATATGAAACCAGTTCATTGCCCTTGTCGTCAATCATGATATTCTCGAAATCCCTGTAGTCAACTGCCTCTTCCTTGATGTACTGGCTATAACTATAAGATGCAGAGGTAATACCAAGGCTTGCACCGAGATAAACGAAGTCGGAGATATTCATTCCGAAATTGAAGATATAGTCGGACTTGCTTCCGCTTTTCAACATTCCGAATGACTGGTTCAAAGTGCCGGGAACTTCGATGGAGTCATCATCGTACCACACCTCAGTTGCTCCGATATAACCATTGTTTCCGATATGATTGATCATGCCGGTATAGTAGCCGATAGCAGCATTCCATGGAACTCCGTTATTGAAAGCATTTTCATCCATGAGCTGCTCGGGAGAGAATCCGCCGGCACCGAAAGCCATTGCGCCAAGATATGAAGTCATGTCATTGGTGCCTTTTGCATAAACATCCTCATTCCAGCTGTTTGTGACATTGGCGATGAAACCGAACGACATATTTTTCACACCTCTTTGCCTTCCCGTATCCCAGTTGAACGTGAATCCGAGGTTAGGCAGACTGAATGCAGTTCTTGAAGAACGCATCTTGTTCTGGAAATAAGGCAGGTCACTGTTGTTTTCCCAAGGCGGGATTCCCTGAGCCGTGCTTGTTGTCATTGTCAAGCCCGGGGTGATGGTTATCTGTGAATATCTTGCAACTGCGCTTGCTGCTGGGTTGATTGTGACAGCTCCGAGATCTCCTCCCAATGCCGTGACCGCATTGCCAAGTGCAATCGTCCTCGCTGTCCCCTCATAGTTATTCTCGCTCAGCAAGAAAGCATCTCCCACCGTCTGGGCGGAAGCGGCACAGATTGCTGCAGCAGAGAACAGAATAGATAATGCTGTCTTTTTCATTTTGTTTTCATTAATGGATAATTACCTTCTTGATGAGCCGCCGCCTCTGCTTGAGCCGCCGCCGGAATAACCGCCGCCCCTGCTGGCACCGCCACCTGAGTAGCCACCACCGGTTGAAAATCCGCCTGAAGAACTTCTGACAGAACCGCCGTAACTTGATGAACTACGTGAGTAACTGCTCTGTGAACTTCTTGAATAGTCCGACTGGGTGCTCCTGGTGTTGTCCTGGCTTCTGTATGAGTCGGAAGAACTTCTTGAATATCCGGAACTTCTTACGCTTGAAGCTGAGGATGATGAACTGCCCCTTGAAACTGTCGAGCTTCCGGATACGGCTGAACCCTGGCTTGGTCTGCGGTAGTTGACCGTAGCTGATGAACGGGTGGCAACAGTTGATGTCGATGACCTTCTTGCCGATTCGCTCCGTGATGTGCTGGCACTCCTCTGAACCCCTGTCGTGGTTCCGCCTCCGTTGAATCTGGCAGAGCCTGCCTGTGTAAATCCGATGCTTTCCCTCGAACCACGATAAACATTCTTGTGCCCTGATGGCGTGTCGTGGTGATGAGGAGGGCATGGATCGTACCATCCGTGGTGGAAATGGTGATAATACCACGGGTCTCTGTATCCGAACCATGGATCATAGAAGAACGGGTCATAATAACCGGCATACCATGAGCCGTAGTACCACGGATCATACCATCCGTAATACCCCCCGTAGATACTTCCATAATACCAAGGGTCATAGCCCCATCTGTATCTCCAGGGACTGTAACCCCATGAATACCAGGTTGAGCCGTACCAGTAAGGGTTGCGGATGTCATAAGGGTTGATGAATGACGGCTCGTAGTATGACGAAATGTCTGCCACAGTTACGCTTGTGCCCTGATTCTTGTCGAACTTGATGGTGGCCGCCATATTCTCAGGAATGACTATGGTATCCTTCTTGTCTGAGAATAGGTAGATTTCAGATGATTTTGTCTTTTCTATCAAGGCGTCAGTTTCTTCCTTGCTGCTTTCTTTTTCCGCTTTGGACATAAAAGAATCACGTGTGCTGTATATTCCATCCTGGAATCTCTGTCCGCTTGCTGAAGAGGCATATTGCGCGGCTGTCCCGCATGCCGAGAGCAATATTGCCGTCGAAGCAATGAGCAGCGTTTGTAAATACTTCATAAATACCTCCTTATATTATTATTTTATGCCTGTGCAAATGCTTCTGCACAGAAAGTGTTAGTTTGCAAAAATTATGTATCTTTGCAGCCTGACTTCAATTGCAAGAATCTTGCCGTAGAGCAGGGCTCGTGCATGAGGCCACACGGTGCAATATTAGGAATAAAACTATTAAATTCAAAAAATAAAATGGCAAAAGAGGTTACCAAGAGGTCTGAAAACTACTCTCAGTGGTATGACAATCTTGTAGTAAAAGCAGATTTGGCGGAGCGTTCCGCAGTAAGGGGATGTATGGTCATCAAACCATACGGATATGCAATTTGGGAAAAAATGCAGAGTGTACTTGACAAGATGTTCAAGGAAACAGGGCATCAGAATGCATATTTTCCGCTTTTCATTCCGAAATCCTTCCTCAGCCGCGAAGCTGAGCACGTTGAGGGATTTGCGAAAGAATGTGCTGTGGTCACCCATCACAGACTCATGGCCAATCCTGACGGCCCGGGAGTGGTTGTCGATCCTTCTGCCAGACTCGAAGAAGAACTCGTTGTGAGACCGACCTCCGAAACCATTATATGGAATACCTATAAAAACTGGGTGACTTCCTGGCGTGACCTGCCTATTCTCTGCAACCAGTGGGCTAATGTCGTTCGTTGGGAAATGCGTACAAGGCTTTTCCTCCGCACTGCCGAATTCCTCTGGCAGGAAGGCCACACAGCCCATGCTACCCAGCAGGAGGCTGTTGACGAGGCTACAAAGATGGTGAATGTCTATGCGGACTTTGCCCGCAATTGGATGGCCCTTCCTGTGGTTGTAGGCCACAAGAGCCCTAACGAGCGATTCGCCGGAGCCCTTGACACCATGACAATCGAGGCTTTGATGCAGGACGGAAAGGCCCTTCAGGCAGGTACATCCCACTTCCTCGGCCAGAACTTCGCAAAGGCTTTCGATGTCCAGTTTACCAACAAGGAAGGCAAACAGGAGTACGTCTGGGCTACTTCATGGGGCGTTTCCACCCGCCTGATGGGTGCCCTGATTATGGCACATGGTGATGACAACGGACTTGTACTTCCTCCGAAACTCGCTCCTATCCAGGTGGTTGTAGTTCCTATCGTCGGAAAGGATGAGGAAGGAAACAAAGCAATTTTTGCCAAGATGGCTGAACTGAAAGCGGAACTTGAGGCTCATGGCCATACCGTAAAGATTGATGACCGCGACACCCTCCGTCCGGGATTCAAATTCGCAGAGTGGGAGCTCAAAGGCGTTCCTGTACGTCTTGCCGTGGGTGCGCGTGACCTCGCAAACGGTACTGTGGAGATTGCACGCCGTGATACTCTTGAGAAGCTTTCCGTTCCGGTTGAGGGACTTGCCAAGAGGATTGAAGACCTCCTTGAAGACATTCAGACCAACATTTACAACCGCGCCCTGCAGTTCCGTGATTCGAACATACGCAAGGTGGATACCTGGGAGGAGTTCAAAGAGGAAATTACTAAGGGAGGATTCCTTCTCTGCCATTGGGACGGAACCAAAGAGACCGAGGAGAAAATCAAGGAGGAAACAAAGGCAACCATCCGTTGTATCCCTATGGACAGCGCTGTCTGCATGGAAGAAGGTACTTGCATCTATACCGGCAAGCCGTCACACCAGAGAGTTCTGTTCGCTATGTCTTACTGATAAATAATGATTTGAATGAAGAAATATTTAACACTGATACTTATTTCCATAATTTCGTTCAATGCCGTGGCTCAAGAGCTGACTCAGGCCCAGAGGGCGGCGGCGGACGCAGCGATGGCCATCAACGATGCCCCGGAGGCTGACAAAAAGGTCGTTAAGCCGAATTATTGGAAAAACTCGCTCAAGACCAACCTCAATATCGGACAGACTGGGCTTACCAACTGGGCTGCCGGTGGAGACAATACATTCTCACTCCAGGGTTTCATTGACGGCAATGCCAATTACAAAAAGAATGAGATGTTCTGGAACAACCGTCTCCAGTTGGATTTCGGTGTACTTTATTCTTCATCCAAACCTTTGCTTCAGAAAAGCTCCGACCGGATCTACCTTGAGAGCAAGTGGGGTTACAAGACTCCGAAGATGGAAAATGTCTATTTTTCCGCCAACTACGACTTCAAGTCACAGTTCACAAGAGGTTGGGAATACAAGACACCTTCAGTGCCGGACAAATACAAGGATGACGAAGGCAACTTGCCTGCCCTTGATGCCCTTGACAGGAAGGACCAGAAATCGCTCTGGAGGGATGCCAGGGTCCTGAAATCAAATTTCCTTGCACCAGCCTACACCAACCTTGCGCTTGGTATAGATTTCACTCCGACCAAATGGCTTGCAATCAACTTCGCTCCGGTGACGGGTGGTTATGTCTTCGTCACTGACAAAAGCCTGAGGAAAGCCTACGGCATGCAGCTGAAGAAAAACAAAACCCAGGATGACGTGGATGCTCTGATGGCATCGGAAGCCTTTACTTCAAAGAGTGCCAGGGAACAGGCTGATGCCCTCGGAGACCTGTACCGCAGTGCCCGCTTTGAGTTCGGTGCCAAGCTCAAGATAGATGCCAAGGTGAACATCAACGACAATTTCGCATATTCCACCCAGCTTGTATTTTTCGAAGACTATCTGAAAGACCACAAGAAGAACCCTTGCCCACGTATCAACTGGGACAACCGTTTTGACTGGAAGATTGCCAAATATTTCTCTCTGACCCTCACCACCAACCTCATTTACGATGACATGGTGATGTTCAGTTCCGAGGCATATCAGAAGAGATGCACGAAGAAAAGCAAGTACAACGAAAAATGGGGAGCTGACGGATGGGCCAACAAAGGTGCCGGTCCTCTTGTCCAGTTTAAGGAGTCACTTGCATTCGGATTCACATATACAATCACAAGCAGGAATTAGTGATGCAGAAGCGTTTTGCTAAAATAATCAATGAGATGAGGGGGCTGGTCAATGAAAATTGGTCAGCCCCTGTCTTTAAGTCAGCCTCTGCCATTGAACCGTCCCCGGTCATTGAGCCGTCCCGCCGTCAGCGGATACTCGTTGCAGTGAGTGGGGGAGTCGATTCAATGGTGATGGCACATCTTTTCCTTCAGACTCTCCAGAAGGAAGATTTCGCCCTTGCACATTGCAACTTCAACCTTCGAGGGCAGGAAAGCAACTCCGACCAGGCCTTGGTCGAGGCTTGGGCCAATGAACATGGACTACGCCTGCATCTTGCATCTTTTGATACTGAAACATATGCAAAGGAACATTCCCTGAGCATCGAGATGGCAGCACGAGAGTTGCGTTACAGATGGTTTGCCAATGTTTGCCGCGAAAACGGTTATGCCGCAACAGCCGTGGCACATAATGCAAATGACAACGCAGAAACATTGATACTCAATCTCTTGCGTGGTACTGGCATGGATGGACTGACAGGCATGTCAACTGTTTCCGATTTCCCACTCAGTGACTGTCAGGGCATCAGGCTCATCCGGCCTTTGATTGAATTTACCCGAAAGCAAATCGAAGGATATGCCTTCGCGTGGGACATAGAATACCATACTGACAGTACAAACCTGCTGTCTGATTACAAGCGCAACCGCATCAGGAACGAGGTCTTTCCTCAGTTTGCCCGCATCAATCCTTCTTTCGTTGCAACATTGTGCAATGATATGGAATATTTCGCCGACGCCGGGGAGATTGTGCGGACATGGTGCCGGAACCAGCAGGAGAGAGTTGTTTCGAAAATATCCGGTGTTTTCGGGGATGGAATATCCATAAACCTTGATGCTTTGTTTGCCACCGGACATTGGAAATATCTGTTATATCAAATATTGAGTCCATATGGATTCAATTCTTCCGTATTGTCATCAATAAATTCCCTTCTGTCTTCTTCAAGGACAGTTTCTGGGAAAAGGTTCGAATCTGATACCCATGTGCTTATCACGGGGAGGGGAGAAATGTCCCTTTACGGGAAAGCATCCGTCGGACCTCTTGCCGGAGCCACGGCCGCTGATTCGTCTTCGATAATGCCTGTCCGCTGCGACGGCACATATCACTTCAACGGCAGGACATTCAAGATCAAGACAATCAGATGGTCTGCTGACATGAGTTTGAAGCAGCCCGATGGAGTCGTTGTGCTTGATGCAGACAAACTATCCTTTCCGTTTGTACTCCGCCCATGGAGGGCAGGGGATTGGATGGTGCCTCTGGGAATGCGTGGCCGGAAACTTCTGAGTGACATGTTCACCGACCTTAAATACAGCGCCGCTGATAAAGCTTCAGCCGTCCTTCTTGTAGATGTCCACGTCTCTGGAGAGGCTCATTCAGGACATTGCGCTGCACTGCTTTCACGTCGTATAGACAAAAGTTACCGCATCACAACTTCCACTGTCAATGCCCTGCGCATTGAAGAAATCCCTGCTCAGGAGACCTTTCCGGGCTATTATGATAGCCCGGATTTGCCGTTATCCAAATTTTAGGTTGGGGATTATCGGATGTCGAAGATGTATGGCATGCGGGCGTAGGCTTTGCCGGCATCAGTGCTGGTCCAGCTGCGGAAAGCCGTCTCGATGTTCTCGAAAGGTGTGCCGCTGAAAATTTCCTGATCCTGAGTATTGCTGAGCGACTCGAGCAGCATGTTGAAAGCCGTCATAGGAGCAGGATATTCCTGAATCATCACCTCTGAACTGCTTGAAACGCCCTCGATGCTTACAGCTGCATAATTGATTGCGTCTTCAAGTGTACCGATTTCATCGACAAGGCCGATACCCATTGCGTCAGACCCAGTCCAGACCCTGCCCTGTGCAATGGCATCGACATCAGCAACGCTCATATCCCTTGCATCTGCTACAATGCCGGTGAACTTTTCATAAATATCTTCCACAGAAGCCTGCATATAGGCAATTTCCTTCGCATCAAGAGGACGCATGAGACTGTACATGTCAGAGTGCTTGTTGGAATTGATGGTCGTGACACCGACATGAATCTTATCCTTTATAACCTTGCTCAAATCCGGAATCATGCTGAACACTCCGATGCTTCCTGTGAGAGTGGTCGCATTTGAATAAATCTTGTCGCAACCGGCAGAAATCCAGTATCCGCCTGAAGCTGCATAATCACCATAGGATGCAACCAGGGTCTTCTCCTTGCCAAGAAGTTCAAGCTCGGCACGGATCTTCTCAGATGCGAATACGCTTCCTCCCGGAGAGTTCACCCTGAGAACCACTGCCTTGACCTGGTCATCCCTGCGGATGTCGGAGATAATCTTTGCAAAGCGGTCACCTTCAATGTTCTGCATATCTTCACTGTCAACGATTTCGCCATTTGCATATACGACGGCAACCTTGTTGGCAGCCCTGTAATTCACTGTGTTCTTCAACTTTGCATAGTCGGCAAGAGTGATTGCCTTAATGTCTTTGTAGTCGTTGGTAACAAAAAGATTGCAGAGCCTCTGATGCAGCTCGTCCCTTGTAACAAGTTCATCCACAAGGCCGTTCTTCAGGAAATCCTCAGGCGTGTTGAGCTCGAGATTGTCAATCATCGAATTCAGCCTGTCCACAGAAATCTCCCTTGAAGCGGCAATCTGGCCGGCAAGAGTTCCCCAAACTGAAGACACCATCTGAGTGTACTGCTCCTTGTTCGCTTCACTTGCCGAATTCCTGATATACATCTCACCTGCCGATTTATATTTTCCGTGACGGATGAGCTGGACATTCACTCCAATCCTGTCAAGAATGTCCTTGAGGAAATACATCTGTGAAGAAAGACCGGTTACTGTGTTCATGCTGCCTTCATATGAGCTCATATAAATCTTGTCACTGACTGATGCAAGATACAGACCTGCATTGCTCGGATTCTGAATGAATGAAACTACAGGCTTTCCGCTCTGGCGGAAGTCCTCAAGAGCGCGGCGCAACTCCTCCAAGTGTGAGATTCCTGCAGATGTAGCGTCAGGCAGCAGATATACGAACTT
Source organism: Bacteroidales bacterium (assembly GCA_022774085.1). Classification (GTDB taxonomy): domain Bacteria; phylum Bacteroidota; class Bacteroidia; order Bacteroidales; family UBA932; genus Cryptobacteroides. The sequence goes on along the minus strand of JALFNZ010000169.1, from coordinate 1,570 downwards.
GATTGCAGGATCTTCTGCTGCAGTCTTTATAGCCCTGACGGCATCATAGATTCCGACAGGAGCAATCATTCCCTGACTCTGAAGCAGCTGCAGGGGGTCTATCTCCTGAGTCTGCTCCTGGATTGAAATCTTGGACATATCAAGTTTCAAAACTCCTTCACGAGGCATGACCGGAGTGGTTTCTCCAAGTGAAGCCAATGCTCCGAGTGTCGCAAATGAGAGGAAGAATGACACAATTCCGAAAATAAAAAGGCCCAGCAATGTGGCCAATGTCATTTTTACAAAATCTTTCATACTAAATCAGTTTTTTCACAAGAAACAAAGGTAATCAAAAAATCAAAAACCTTTCTATGAGATTTTTAAAATTCCTGCATTGGGTGCAAAATTTGCATCATAAAAAGAAATTCTTAACTTTGTAGGTTGTTTGAAGAACGATGAAGAAGATACTGACAAAGATATCGGCATGTCTGCTTGCAATATGGTACTGCTTGAGTATCATAGGTTTTGACGTGCACACCTGTCATTCAGCCAATCATCAGTTCGTTTCCACATTCATCGAAGGCCTCACATGCGAAGAGATTCATTCTGCGCACAAATGTGGCCACCATTGCACACATCATCACGAATGCAGCGACGCTCAGGAGCACTTTGCCAACCATAGTGACGGACTGATAGAAGAAACCGATTGCTGCACGGATGATTATCATGCGCTTTCAATCACCGGCACCCGCACAGAAGATGACCATCATTTCCATGGCAGTCTCAGCTGTTGGCACACTGCGGCAGTCCTCGATGCTTTCAGGGCAGATGTTCCGGTTTTATATTACATTGATTCATATTCATTTGCGCCATTTCCAATCATAATTCAAGGGGATGATGCGCTCTCATATTTCGGTATCCGCAGAATCTAACAGTCATCTCTATTCCGTGAGCATTCTCTTCACAATGTCATCTTGACAGAGCGAAGCGAATGGAGAGACTTGTAAACAGAATTATCAATTTACCGAAAAATATAAATATGAATAAATATATATCATTAATGGCTGCACTAATATTCAGCAGTGCAGCATTGTATGCCCAGGATATTGATACAACCGGAATTTATGGCGAACGTCAGGACAGTCTTGACGCAGCCGTGTTCGTATCACGTCAGGCGGGAAACTATCTATCAAAAGGAAAAGAAATCAGGACTGAGGTCATTTCCGCAGCCGGCCTCTGCAAAATGGCATGCTGCAACCTGGCAGAGAGCTTCGAAAACTCAGCAAGCGTGACAGTCGGATATTCTGATGCGGTGACCGGAGCACGCCAGATACGCCTGCTCGGTCTTTCCGGTACTTACACCCAGATGCTGGATGAAAACCGTCCCGTAATGCGCGGACTTTCAGCACCTTTCGGCCTTTCCTACGTACCTGGACAGTGGCTTGAAAGCATCCAGATAGCAAAAGGATCCTCATCAGTCATTAACGGCGTCGAATCCATGACCGGACAAATCAACATGGAGCACCGCAAGCCGACCGACGAGAAACCTCTCTTTATCAACGGCCTTGTCATGAGCGACACCAAGATGGAC
>JALFNZ010000160.1 GCA_022774085.1 Bacteroidales bacterium | reverse complement strand
AAGATTTATCTTGCTAAAAGTGCAAGATACGACCTTATGGTTCCGAAATATGAATATCTTTCCCTGATAGAACTGGCAGGAATGCTCTATGAGGACGGAGATATAGAAAGGGCCTATGCCTACATCATGAGGTCTGTGAATGATGCTGTCCGGGCCAATGCCCAGAATTGCAAGGAAAACGTCTATAATCTCATGCCTATCATCGCCGGCGCTTATGACTCTCTCATAACCAACAGCAACCGGCAGATGAAATACTCCCTCATGGTAATGGGAATCATGCTTGTTGCCGTGATATTTCTGATACTGGTGGTAACGAATGAGAAGAAGAAGGTGGACCTGGCGGAGAAACTTACAAGGGAAAGCAACGAACAGCTAAAAGTCCTGAATGAGCAGTTGAGAAAATCAAACTTGCTTCTGAGAGAGTCGAACCAGATCAAGGATTCATATCTCGGGCATTATCTGAACATGTGCTCAGATTATATTGATGGACTGGACAGATATCGGTCTTCAATCAGGAAAATAGCTAAGGAGGAAGGTGTTCAGCCACTTCTGAATGCTCTTAAGTCGAAAGAATTCATGGAACAGGAACTTGAAGGATTCTATACTCAGTTCGATGAGACCTTCCTCGAACTGTTCCCTGATTTCATTCCGCAATTGAATGAATTGCTTCAGGAAGACAAGCAGGTGAAGATATCTGTAAAGGATAAAAGCCTTACTACAGAGCTTCGGACTCTTGCGCTGATCAGGCTTGGAGTGAACGATTCTGTCCGTATTGCACACTTCCTCAGAAGGTCTGTTTCCACCATTTACAACTACCGTGTCAAGATGAAAAATTCGGCTAAAGGTGACAGGGACGAGTTCGAAAAGGCACTTATGAACATCGGAAAACGTGCCTGAATAACTACTAATTTTGCCATAGTAATTTTCCTAATACCCATTGATTATTAATTATTTAATATTCTCAACTCTTTCTAAAACACTACTAATTACCTACCATATATTTGATTTGGTTGAATCTGTGTTTTACTTTGCGCTGCAAACACTAAAAAACCAATCAATATGCAAAAGCACAAAGATTCATCCGGATTCAGGAGGCTGACACTCCTGATCGGTTTGTTATTTCCGTTGTGCATTTCAGCGCAACAAATCAATGTTAAAGGAATCGTCAAAGATGCATTTGGAGACGGCATACCGGGTGCATCAGTTGTAGTAAAAGGAACAACCAACGGCACCATTGCCGATGTTGACGGAAAATTCAGCATTAAAGTTTCACCTGATGCACTACTCGAATTCTCATGCGTGAGTTATGTTACTGTCGAAGAAAATGTAGGATCAAGGGATTATTTGGAAATCGTCCTGAAGGAAGACACGGAACTCCTCAATGAGGTTCTTGTCATCGGATACGGAACAATCCGCAAGAGCGACCTCACAGGTGCAGTATCCGCCGTTTCAAACGACCAACTGAAGGACTCCCCTGTTCCAAGCGTCGGCCAGGCTCTTCAGGGTAAGGTTGCCGGTGTCCAGATCATTGATTCCGGCGCTCCTGGTTCAAATGTGAACATCAAGGTCCGCGGACTTGGGTCAATCAACAACTGCGACCCTCTGATTGTCATCGACGGTGTGCCTACTGATCTTGGTCTGAATGCATTGAATACCAGTGACATTGAGCGTATCGATGTCCTTAAGGATGCTTCTGCCGCTGCCATTTACGGTTCCCGCGGTGCCAACGGTGTAGTCATGATTACAACCAAAAGAGGTGCTGAAGGAAAAGGCAAGATTTCAGTCAATGCAAACGCCTCATTCCAGAATGCACACAATGTTCCGCAAATGCTCAACGCTGCACAATATGCTCAGCTGAGCAATGAAATGATGGCAAACGCCGGCCATAACACCAACCCTGAATGGATTGACCCGGCTTCACTGGGAGCAGGTACAAACTGGCTCAATGAAATGCTCCAGACCGGCATCATGCAGAACTATACCGTCAGCTACTCAGGAGGTAATGACAAGGCACACTATTATGTTTCCGGAGGTTTCCTCGACCAGAGCGGTATCGTACGCAATGTAGGATACAAAAGATTCACATTCCAGAGCAATAGTGATGCTCAGGTTCTCAATTGGCTGAAATTCACAACCAATATCACTTTCAGTGCAGACAACAAGAATTCAGGTGAATACAGCATCGGAAGCATCATGGGTGCCCTTCCTGTAATCAGCGTAAAGGATGCAGACGGCGAATGGGCAGGTCCGGAAGGAAACTCGGAGTGGTATGGCAGCACACGCAACCCTGTGGGAGCGAGCCAGACCAACAAGAGCAAGACCAACGGTTACAATCTCCTCGCCAACATCACTGCCGAGATTTCATTCACCAAATGGCTTAAGTTCAGAAGTACATTCGGTTATGATGCAAAATTCTGGTTTACAGATAGTTTCACTCCAAAATATAATTGGAAACCATCTGCAGTGGAACAGAGTTCCCGATACAAAAGCGACAATAAATCATTCACCTACCTCTGGGACAATTATTTCCTCTTCGACCATACATTCGCAAAGAAACATCATCTTGGAATCATGGCAGGAACTTCTGCACAGTGGAACAAGTTTGATTATTTGAATGCTCAGAAGAATGTGTTCATGTTCGACAACATTCATGAAATGGACAACGGCCAGGAAATGTATTCCATCGACGGAAACCAGAGCGAATGGTCTCTGATGTCCCTCATGGCACGTCTGAACTACTCTTATGCTGACCGTTACCTTGTAACAGCCACTGTCCGCCGCGACGGTTCAAGCCGTTTCGGTGCCAACAACCGCTGGGGAACATTCCCGTCAGTTTCGTTGGCATGGCGTCCTTCAAAAGAGCCTTTCTTCCCTGAGAACAAAGCTGTCAACGACCTCAAGATACGTGCAGGTTATGGTGTTACAGGAAGCCAGGCAAGCGTAGGTAACTATGGATATCTTGCCACTTATGACCTTGCCGTATATTCATTCGGCCAAGCAGGAAAGGAACAGTCAACCCTCTTTGCAAGAACCCTTGCCAATCCTTCTCTCCACTGGGAGGAAGTTGCACAGACAAATGTCGGTGTTGACATTGCCTTCCTCGATTCAAGGATACAATTCTCAATTGACGGATATATCAAGGATACGAGGGACATGCTTGTAAAGGCATCCATTCCGATTACATCCGGTTTCGAAGATACCAGCACGACTTACACCAATGCCGGCAAGGTTCGCAACAGCGGTATCGAGATGTCACTCCATACAGTGAACTTTGCGGGCGAATTCAACTGGGAAACGGATATAAATGCAACATGGAACAGAAACAAGATCATTGACCTGAACAGTGATATTCCTACCTACATCAATCAGATCAATAACTCTTATGTCACCATGCTTGCAAACGGATACCCTATCAACGTATTCTATGGATATGTGACCGATGGTATCTTCCAGAACCAGTCAGAAATCGACAAGCATGCATATCAGGCAGGTGCAGAACCGGGCGACATCAGGTTCCGCGACCTGAACAATGACGGAGTTATCAACGACAGTGACCGTACGGTGATCGGCAACCCTAACCCATCATGGCTATTCTCTATGAACAACCGCTTCGAATGGAAAGGCCTTGAACTGAACATATACCTTCAGGGAGTGGCAGGAAACCAGATATTCAACGCCAACAATGTCACAAACACCGGTATGTCATCAGCCACCAACCAGACTGTTGCAGTCCTCAACAGATGGACAGGCGAAGGCACAAGCAACTCTATGCCAAGAGCCGTTTATGCAGACCCGAACCAGAACTGCAGGGTATCTGACAGATTCGTCGAAAACGGTTCATACCTTCGTGTAAAGAACATCACACTGGCCTACTCTTTCCCACAGAGATGGATGGACAGAATTCATGTTGACGGTCTCCGAATCGCACTCTCATGCGAGAATGTAGCCACCATCACCAAGTACTCAGGCTTCGATCCTGAAGTTTCCATCAACGGCATCGATGCATCACTCTATCCTATTCCAAGGACATTCAGTGTAGGTCTGAACTTAAACTTCTAATCGCAGCATCATCATGAAAAAGATTATAAATATATTTTTGGCAGCAACCCTAATGGTATCCTGCAGCGATTTCCTTACGAAGTCGCCGACAAGCCAGGTCGATCCTGACACAAACGTGACAGAGGATGTTGCAGTGGCACTTACAAACGCATGCTACCGTACACTCCAGTCATCAAACATGTACAACCAGCGTATCTGGACACTTGACATCGTAGCCGGAAACAGCAATGTCGGTGCAGGCGGTGGAACAGACGGTCTGGAAACTGTTCAGGCTGCCCAGTTCGTGACTCAGAGCGATAATGGAATGGCCCTGTATATGTGGAGATCCCCTTGGGTGGGAA
>JALFNZ010000152.1 GCA_022774085.1 Bacteroidales bacterium | reverse complement strand
GGTGCGGAGCAATATGGCCTGTATGCGTTCCTTCTTGCCGTAGCGATGTATTTTCAGGACATCATCGATTTCGGCTTCGACTCCCCTTGCACAAAAAGGGTTGCCCTGGATTCGGATGACAAGGATAAGCTCAGCCAGATTGTTTCAACTGTCTTTTTCTGCAAACTGCTGTTTATTGTCCTGTCCGTTGCCATTGCCCTGCCGATAATCCTGGCCATACCTCTGTTGAAGAAGAATATTTTAGTCTTTGCCGTGATTTTCATCCAGAACCTCTACAAGACTTTCTATCCTCAGTGGTATTATCTCGGAACTAAGAATATGAAGTTCAGTTCAATCCTTCAGGCAGTGATCCGGGTCAGCCAGATTCCACTGATTCTTATTTTTGTAAAAGATACCGGCGACCTTATGGTCTATGCCCTGATTGTCAGTGGTACGATGTTCGTCGGAAGTCTTGTCGGAGGGGCGAATGTGCTGATGGAAGGCATCCGCATCGTCGGTGTCAGTTTCAGTCAGATGAAGGAATATTATAAAGAGGCTACACCATTTTTCGTAACCACTATTTCCGGGCGCATCAAGGAGAAGACTTTGACGGCCATCATCGGAGCTTGTTTCGGTATGAGGGATGTAGCCATCTATGACCTTGCAAACAAGATTATACAGATACCTAAGTTGCTCCTCAACTCAATAAATGCGGCACTTTTCCCTGAAGTTGTCGCCAAGGCTACGACAGAAAGGGTGAACAAAATTCTCAAATATGAGCGTCTGATTTCGCTTGCAACGATTTTGAGCATTGTCATTTTCGGCTACCCTGCAACGCTGATTCTTGGCGGCAAGGACATGACTGCTGCCTATCCTGTCGCTCTTATTCTGTCCCTTACCATATATTTCATGCTCATTACCGGAGCCTATCTGCAATTTGTTTTCGTAGCTCGCGGCGGATACCGCTATGTTGCAATCAATCAGGTGATTGCGTTGGCTACTTGCATGGCATTCTGCGGTATCGGCATGTTTTTCTGGCCTTCAGTATGGTCCGTAGCCCTGTCCCTGACCCTTTCCTGCGCCGGTGAGGTTCTATATTGCCGCATCATCACCAGACGCCATTTCACGGACTAGGCACGGTGGCTGTTTCTATGTTGCATTTGATTGGACAGGGACGATATTTTTACAGGAAATTATATATCTTTGCGGGCGAAAAAACAATATTGAACATGGATAGTCATTCACTTTTGGCAGTTTCGCCAATCGACGGCAGATATGCCCGTCAGACAGAACCACTCAGGGAGTATTTCAGCGAATATGCGCTCATCCGTTACAGAGTACGTGTCGAGATTGAGTATTTTATTGCCCTGTGCAATATTCCCCTTCCTCAGCTCGCTGACTTCGACAAAAGCAAATTTGAATTCCTCAGAGATATTTACAGGAACATGACTCCTGAAGACGCAGCCAAGGTGAAAGACATAGAAAAGGTGACAAATCATGATGTCAAGGCTGTGGAGTATTTCATCAAAGACCGCTTCAAAGAAGCCGGGCTTTGCAAATGGAGCGAATTCATCCACTTCGGCCTCACATCACAGGACATCAACAACACTTCCATTCCGCTCTCCCTAAAGGAAGCGATTGAGGATAGCTTCATGCCTTTGCTCAACGAGGTACTCGGCACCATCAAGGCAATGGCTGAGCAATGGAAGGACATTCCGATGCTGGCAAAGACACATGGCCAGCCGGCCTCTCCGACAAGGGTAGGAAAGGAAATGAATGTTTATGCCGTCCGCATTGAGGAACAACTCAGGCAGTTCGCTCTTCTTACCTATCCGGCAAAGTTCGGAGGTGCCACAGGAAACATGAATGCACACAAGGTTGCCTACCCGGGAATCGACTGGATCGGTTTCGGAAATGAGTTTGTGGCGTCGCTTGGCCTTAAGAGGTCCTTCCCTACCACTCAGATTGAGCATTACGACAATCTTGCAGCCATTTTCGATTGCCTCCGCCGCATCAATATCATCCTGATTGATTTCTCACGTGACATCTGGACATATATTTCAATGGAGTATTTCCGCCAGAAGGTAAAGGCCGGTGAGGTGGGTTCTTCTGCAATGCCTCACAAGGTGAATCCGATTGATTTTGAGAATGCTGAAGGAAACCTCGGAATGGCAGATGCCATTTTTACCCATCTTTCACTGAAACTTCCTATTTCACGTCTGCCGCGCGACCTTCCCGACTCTACCGTGCTCAGGAATGTCGGAATGCCTTTGGCTCATTCGATGATTGCCCTCAATTCCTTGAAGAAGGGTCTTGGCAAGCTGATTCTCAATGAGGATGCCATCAGGGCTGACCTTGACAGAAACTGGGCTGTGGTTGCAGAGGCCATCCAGACCATCCTCCGCAGGGAGAATTATCCGAATCCTTATGAGACACTGAAGGCTCTGACCCGCACCGGTGCAGGTATCAACCACGAGGTCATTGCTGATTTCATCGAGACTCTTGATGTTGCAGAAAGTGTAAAGGATGAACTCAGGGCAATCAGCCCGGCTACATATACCGGATTTTAGGAACGGCCCTGGTGTCCCTCACCAGGAGAATTATTCCTCAATCAGATAGACATCTTCGCCAGGGGCAGAAAAATGGAACTGCTCTCTGGCGAATTTTTCCAATGTATCCCGGTCATGCTTCAGGAGATTGATTTTTTTGTCAAGCTCAGCATTCTCGAGTTTGAGTTCCTTGATAAGATTTTCCTGACGCGCGATGGTTATCCTGGTCTTTGCCCAATGGATGACTGTCGTACCGGGGCCGACAATCCATGTAAACAGAAAGATGGAAGTCGTGATAAGCACGAACCATGCGAACTTATGGTGCGGTCCGTTAAATATGTCTTTTATTGATCCCAAAATATCTGATTTCTTTCGTTTGTCCGCAAAATTAATTATTTTTGAAAGATATTTGAATATCGACAAGTAAATAAACTCTAAATTTTTATCATATGAAACCAACACTTCTTGTACTTGCTGCCGGAATGGGCAGCCGCTATGGCGGACTCAAACAGATGGACGGACTCGGTCCGAATGGTGAAACAATTATCGATTATTCCATCTACGATGCTGTTCAGGCTGGCTTTGGTAAGGTGGTCTATATCGTCAGGGAGTATTTCAAAGAGCAGATGGAGCAGATGGTGAAGGAGAAATATAGCCATGTCAAATGCCTTGACGGCACTCCTCTGGAGTTCCAGTTTGTAACACAGGAACTTGACAAGATTCCTGAAGGATTCACTCTCAATCCTGAACGTGTAAAGCCTTGGGGTACCGCACATGCCGTCCTTATGGGAAAGGATGTGGTGAAAGAGCCTTTTGCAGTTATCAACGGTGATGACTATTATGGCAAGGAGTCTTTCCGCATCATCGGAGACTGGCTCAGGGCACATGAAAATTCCCAGGGTGTTTACTCTCTCGTAGGCTTCGAATTGGATAACACTCTTTCTGAATCCGGTGGAGTGTCAAGGGGAATCGGAACAGCCGATGCAGATTCATTCCTTACCCATGTGGAGGAGCATCACAAGATTGCAATGGAAGCTGATGGCAAGATTTACGGAGAGAATGCTTCCGGTGAGAGGGTTGAGCTTCCTGCAAAGGCTCTGTGTTCAATGAATATGTGGGGATTCACTCCTGACTATTTCGAGAAGAGTGAAGCTATCTTCAAAGGTTTCCTTGAGAAAAACATCGGTGAGCTCAAGGCTGAGTTCTACATTCCTTATGTTGTGGACTGCATGATCAAGGAAGACATCGCTAAGACTGAACTTCTTTCAACTCCTTCACGATGGTTCGGTGTCACTTTCAAGGAGGATAGGCCAGGGGTAGTTGCCAAGTTCCAGGAGTTTGCTGACCAGGGCATATATCCTACTCCACTCTATAGCAAATAGTTGTACAAATACCATTCAGATGGGCAATAGAATGTTTTTCAAGAAAAGCAAAAAGAGGTCTTTTGACCTCTTTTCCAATTATAATTACTATGTTCTGGGAATCGGCGGCATGTTCATGATGCTTCTGATGTTCTTAATCGGAAGCGTTCTTGGCAGTGTGTTGATGCTTGGACTGAGTATGTTTTCCCAGGAATTCGCCACATCGTACGGCACCATGCTCTCCTACCCTGTCATGTTCATTCCTCCTATGCTCTATGCCAGTTCGCAAAGCCGCAGAAATGAAGCATTTGAAAAGGGTTATGCTTTGGACAGCACCAATTTCGGTTCAAACAAATGGTGGGTGATAATTGTTGCAGTGATTTTTTCGACGACCAGTCTTGCTTTCTGCGTAGAGCCTCTGATGAAGTTTCTGCCACAGACTCCTGAGTGGTTCGAGCAGATTATGAAGAATATCCTCAACGATACTCCGTTCTGGGTGACCATCATTTCCGTGTCAATTTTCGCTCCGTTCTTCGAAGAATGGCTTTGCAGGGGCATTGTACTGAGGGGGCTTCTTACCCAGATGCGTCCTGCCGGTGCGATTGTCGTTTCCGCCCTGTTCTTTGCGGTCCTGCACATGAATCCATGGCAGGCTCTTCCTGCATTCCTGCTCGGTCTTTTGTTCGGTTATGTTTATTACAAGACCGGTTCGCTGAAACTGACTATGCTGATGCACTGCGCCAACAACACCATGTCGGCAATTTTTGCACAAATACCTCAGTTTGCTGATGCCGAGACTTTCATGGATGTAATGAGTCCCTGGGCTTACGCTCTGGTTTTTGCCCTGTCAGTCATAATCCTGGCTGCATCCATTTCGATTTTCAGAGCCATCCCTCTCAAAGGCAATCCAGCCATGGGCTGCGACCAGGTCGACTGCCTCGAAATAAAGTGAACCGACCGTCCTTGATTCTGGCCTTTTCCCGGACAAATTGGCGATAATCTGCCATTCGTCCGGGAAGGGTTTACATATCCGGGAAGGGTTTATATAAAAAATAATGAGCTGTCGCCACTCACGCGGGGACACCTCATTCTAACCACATAATTAATAACACTAAAACTAATAACCAATAAGTTGTGAGAGTTTGAGAATAACTCTCTGAATCAACTCGTGTGCAAAGTTACTGCATAAAATTTTATTTGCAATACCCTTTCTGTTAAAAAATGATGAATTGCAATGATTTAACTACGAACGAAATATAAATAACATATCAGAAATTCAGCAAGCCCCCACCAATGCCTTTAAATTATAACTTCCACCGCCCCACAAGTTACAATAAACAATACAACAGCCCTGAATACTATCAAATTGCAAAACAAGCATTTTACGACGAAATTCGGCAGTTTGACACTTCGATAGCATATTTCTGTATATTCGATCCTGTTTAACAGGCTTAACATTTTTTAGCAATATTTGTTTATTAGAATAAACATTTGTAATATTGCAAAAGTAACGGAAAGATATGGAGACTTTATTTGAAAGACATCTTGAGTACCTTAGCGATGTACCGACCTCATTTGAGAGGGAGCTAATGAATACCATTGACTGGGATTCCAGGCTGATTCTTATCAGAGGTCCGAAGGGAGTCGGTAAATCCACTCTGATGCTTCAGTATATTCTGAAGAACTATGGTGTATCAGACAGACACGTCTTGTACTGTTCAGCAGATACAGGATATTTCACGACACATACCTTGGTTGATACAGCTTCTGCTTTTGTCAGACAAGGAGGTACCCATCTGTTTATTGACGAGATCCACAAATATGACGGCTGGAGCAAGCAGATAAAGGAAATTTATGATCTATTCAAGCATCTCAAGGTGGTATTGAGTGGTTCTTCACTCATACAGCTTAACGACGGAAAAGCCGATCTATCTCGTCGTCAGGACATATATGATATGCCCGGACTATCATTCAGAGAATATCTCTGGTTCAGGACAGGAAAGGAAATCGCTCCGATAACTCTTGAAGAACTGCTTGCAAATCCTACTGAATTCTGTATGAAGGTCCGCAAGGAATACAGACCTCTGGAATTCTTTCAGGATTATCTGAAGTCCGGCTATTATCCGTTCTCATTTGAAAAGAAGAGGACATACAAGACGGTAATCGAGAATGTCATCAACTACACCATCGATACCGAGCTCACAAAGTATCGTAACGTGAGTATAGAGAATACCGGCAAGATCAAAGCTTTCCTGCAAGTCGTTTCAAGCCTGTTGCCATATCAGGTTGACATCGCAAAACTCTCTAAGAGTGTCGGCATTGATAGAGTAACTCTCCTTAGATATATGAAGCATCTTGCCGAGGCCAAACTTACCCGTAGCATATATGCAAAGCAGGACACTATCACCGACCTGCAAAAGCCAGACAAACTTATGCTGGACAACACTAACCAGATTTTCAGTTTATGTAGCAAAGTTCCGGAGATCGGCACTATCCGTGAGTGTTTCTTCTGTAATCAACTGGCCTCCGCTGGGCATAAGGTCGAATATGGCGGTATAAAGACCGGAGATTTCCGAATCGACAATGACATTGTGATAGAAGTCGGTGGTGCAAGTAAAGGAATGGCCCAAATCAGCGATGAAGACAAGGGCAAGGCCGCTCTCGCGGTAGATGACATCGATATGGCAGCCGGCAACAAAATTCCCCTTTGGGCTTTTGGATTCCTATACTGATTTTTACATTTACCCATATTGCAAACCGAAAAATCCTGGTCACGTGGTTACAACGAGGCCGACGACGTTGACCTCCAGTACGGGGCCACGTGGCTTCTGGACCGGAGCGAGCCATTTCAGCGAGCTCGCGCAGCTTCGGATCGTAGTAGCCGATAGACATTTCCATTCGATAAACCGCCAAGATCTTTTCTGTATTCTATCGGCGCTGCATCGCCTTTGTTCAGGAACATTACAATATAGACCGGCACATAAGTAATTCGGCCTTCAACGGTTAGATTGTCATTGTTGCCATTGTTCTCAATAACGAAATCTATCTCTCCCCTTTTCTTGCTGTTGTAGTAATAGGGTTCAAAACCGTGCGCAACCAGTTCCTGAGCCACTGCATTCTCATAGAT
>JALFNZ010000089.1 GCA_022774085.1 Bacteroidales bacterium | reverse complement strand
AGGTTACGGTAGCAGGGGAAGCGGCAATATCTTTCAGATCTGCCGATGGTTTTACGCAGGAAACCATTCCTGCGAGTGCAGCAAGAGCTGCAATTGTCAAGTACTTTTTCATAACGTTTTATATTATAAGGGTTTATCATTATCATTCAAGATATTCGGGATGCCATGCAGTCACAGAAGGCGGATATTGGAAATCGAGTCTGTCCTGGCTGAGAGTATAAGTTTCATTCCCGACAGTATGGACATAATAGTCTTTCATATATTGGAAAACAGGGTCATTCCAAACCCGTTTCATATCAAACCAACTCGTGCCGAAACCAATTTGTTCCCTCATGGCTTCCTCAAAAGCGAATCTTACCATTGCCTCCTTGCTGCTGACATCAGAAGGCAAGGCCTCATGGCCCGGATCCATACGGTTGTCCCTGAATTCCAGGAGCACGGCAGCAGCCTCGTCAAGTCTCCCGGCACGGGCAAGACATTCAGCATACATGGTATAGAGCTGAGGCACTCCTATGCCGACATTGCTCTTGATATTGGCCATATTGGCACAATAATAATCCGAAGGTTTGAAGAGCATGTATGCTGTCTTTCCGCTTGACACAGAAGACAAGGCTCCAAGGCGGGTATCCTTCAAATCATAGAAGAAATAACGGATTACCTCATTCTTCACTCCGAGAAGAAGCATATTGTACATCGAGCCATAGACAGCAGGCCAAATCCTGTTCATAGAGCCTAACATGAACAGAATTTCCGGATTCTCATAATCATAGACGATGTAATTAACCTGACCGTCTTCTGTCACTCTTTCGTAATAATCCGTCAGTCCGACCTCCGCTCTGGCCTTGACAGCCTTGTATGCCGCCTCCAGTTGAACAAGTGCATCATCATAGCGTCCAAGATAGAACAAGACCTTGCCGTACATTGCCAGACCCGTTGTCCTGAACACTCTTTTGAAATGCTCGGGGTCATCTTTCAGATGTTCGACAGCATCTGACATCTCGCTGACAATGAACTCATTGACCTCATCTATGGAACGAAGTGAATAGTCCCCGGAAGTCGTTGATGCAGAAGTGATTATCGGCACTCTTGAGAAAAACTGGGACATCATGAAGGTGCAATAGGCCCTGAGCATCCTTGCTTCGGATTGAAGAGCAAGTTTTTCCTCAGGAGTGCCATCTTCGGCATCCATTACCTGGTTGATGATAACATTGTAGTAATAAAGCGGATTAGTGAAGGAATTCCATTCTCCGCAAGCCTCATCTTCACGATAAATGTCCTTTTCCCATCTGTATGCATTGGTCGCATTGGAGCCAATTGTGCTGTAAGCATTGTCATAGCCATTTTTATCCATGACACACTCAAAACACATATATGGAAAACTCTCATCCATCAGCCAAAGTTCCTGTCCAAGGATGAGTCCCTGATAACGCTCCATTTTGGAAGCTATATCATATCCGCGAGGCTTGACATTCAGGAAGTCCTCACATGAAACGAGGGCACCTGCTGCAATTACAGCTATTATAAATATTGATTTCTTCATCTTTAAAATTCTATATTGACGCTTGCAGAAATATATGGATTGTATTTGTCGCTTCTTCCTCCGTTGGAGAGGTAGAATGATTCCGGATCGATACCCTGGCCGTTGAAACCGATGGTGAAGAGGTTGGAGGCGATCAGACGCAGGGAAATGTTCTCAGCATGAATGGCTTTGCAAGCCTGGGCAGGAAGGCTGTAGCCGAGGGATACTTCCCTTAGTTTGATGTATGATGCCGGAAGTACATTAATGTCCGCATACCTGTAAAGATATGTAATGTCAGTCTCATTTATCTCACTGTTTTTCAATGAATAATATGCCGGGACATTCGTTTTGGCCTCATCACCCGGAGCCTTCCACCTCAAGGAGAAATCATGGTGCAGGTTTTCGCAGAAGCGGTAGGAATATTTGTTGCTGATATCGTTGCGCATGACATGTCCGAGGTTGTAGATGAACATGATTCCGATGCTGAAATCCCCTATCTGGAAATCATTTGAAAGCGAGCCATAGAAAGGAGGGACGGTTGTGCCCATGTATTTTACGGCATCAGTGCTGTCAATTGCGGTAATTGACCGAACTGCC
Organism: Bacteroidales bacterium; assembly: GCA_022774085.1. Taxonomy (GTDB): domain Bacteria; phylum Bacteroidota; class Bacteroidia; order Bacteroidales; family UBA932; genus Cryptobacteroides. The sequence goes on along the minus strand of JALFNZ010000089.1, from coordinate 138 downwards.
TCTCCCTTGCTGTCATATACCCTCGGCATTCCGTCCTTCGGGTCAAGTCCCGCCCAGTTGTAGGCGAAGACGGTTCCGTAAGGATATCCTGCCCAGTAGTTCTGCGTCGCAAGTATATATGGGCTCTGTGGTTGTTCA
>JALFNZ010000188.1 GCA_022774085.1 Bacteroidales bacterium | reverse complement strand
GCAGAAACATATACATCATAAAGTATTTCATCTGCATCGATGAAACGGGCCTTCGTCCATGAGAACGTCACATCCTCAGACTTTGTGCCTTCTGTGATAAGGATGTCAGTATGTGAATCCAACACAGGAGCGGCAGGACTGGTTGAGAACGTATCCTCGCTGACGATTGAGCAGGACACTGCCGCAATAGTAGCGGCAGTTGCCCAAAATATGTTTTTCAATAATCTCATAATTCAAAAACTGATTTACTGTTTTTCGTAAACAATGACAAACGGAGTCCTGTTGGTGTGGAGTTTCACGATATAGTCTCCCGCTGCAGGAGAAGGGATGTCTCCACCGCCCTGAACAATTTCAAAACCACCTTCAATATCAGATGAAGGCACAGCACTACCGAACTTGTAATCCCAGCTTGCGTTCAGACGAACAAGCCATCCGCCATCGCCTGTGAATGAGATGACAGGAGATTCCCAGACATTGTCTGTTGCATTATAAGTGAATGAAGGCTCTTCTGCTTCATTCCAGCCGTTGAATCCACCTATCAATGCCACCTTGGAAATAACCTGCTTTGCAACAGTTTTCTTCTTGGTATTGATCGTTAGCCAGAGGATAGGCTCTTCCGCTGTAACAGAGAAGTTTCCATCCTTATTGGCAGGATCGGCAACTTCCCATCCGTCAGGCTTGTATCCATCATTCATACCAACCCAGTTGCCACCTTCGTCAACAACCTTGAAATAGTAAGGAGTCTCTTCAGTATTTGATACGTCAACGAGAATCTTGTACTGGTTGGAACCAGCTTCAGCCTCCCAGACCATTGTACCGAACTGAGACCAACCCTGATACTTACCAGGAAGCCAGATGTTCTTCTTAGGAGGGAGATATGTGAAGACGGAGTAAGCAATTACATTGGACTTGATTGTCTTAACCTCCGATGTTCCATAGACACCGGCAGTAACATAAGATTCAATTGAAACATTGTCATTCTTTGCACCACCGAGGTCATTGCAGACGACACCGACGAGGTCTCCTTTTGCAATGGAAAGCTTGTTGTCATAAGACGTACCTATGATGGACTCTTTTTCTCCGAGTTTGGCCCATACAAAGTAAACAATCTGGGTGCTGACACCGAAATCAGCAGGAGCCCATGTGAATGTAACCTGCTCCTTTGATGTGTTGGCATCAGAAATGACATTGGTCACCGGGTTTAACACAGGAGCAACCCTGTCTCCTTCTGCAGCCAAAGTAGTCTTCTGCAGTTCAAGAGTACATGATGCCAGCAAAAGAGATGCAGCGGCCGCTGCCAAATATTTTAATGTTTTCATATTCATTCTGTTTTATTCATCCATTAATAACCAGGGTTCTGCTTGAGGTTGCTGTTGGCACTAAGGTCGCTCTGGATAATAGGGAATA
>JALFNZ010000057.1 GCA_022774085.1 Bacteroidales bacterium | reverse complement strand
TTTGGTGTCTATGTCTGTCGGGATGGGGCAGTCTTGCGGGATGCCTTTTGACAAATCTGTAATCCTGGCAGCATATACATTGAATGCTGACTGGTCTGCTCCTTCAATGGCAGTAAAATCTATGAAATCGATGTCCCCGCGATCGCATGCCGACAGGAGGACGGCTGCAACAGTTATCGCAATTGTTTTATATATATGGCAGAGTTTCATGCTGACAAAATTTTCCGGTTAGATATAATGTCTCAGAATCTGACTCCGGCCCCGACTGAAATGATTCTGGAGCCTGCCAGGAAAATGGTTGTTTTGTTAACCATTGAAAATGTGCCTCCAAATTCAGCATATGCAAACCATCTGTCCCAATCTGCAGTGATTCCTAACATTTCCATATTGACGGCCAATGAACTTAGAGTATGCCTTCCCAAGGCGTCGGTTTCGGTTCCTCCGTTCAGTCCCAGTCCTGCCCCGAGGGATGAATACAGGCTTACATATTCGAAATTAAGCCATGTGAAACGGGCTACAGGCATAATCAGAAGATTCCAGAAATGCCTACCTCTTACGATGTCAGTCTGGTGCCCAAGCCCGTTTCGTGTTACGTCGTTCCAAGAGCATCCGGAAGCATCCAGCATAGCCCCGATTCCTAGCCAGCTGTTGGCGCGCCACTGATATTCTGCCGTCCAGTGCTGGCTGTACCTGTAATTTTCCTTATACGTCTTGCTGAAGGATTCAGGCATATTGTCAATTATTGTCTGGGGATTCTGCCATATGAGCTTTTCAAACATCTGGTCGCCCCAGCCTATGCGTAATTCATGGCGCCGGGTATTCCTTGTCAAGGGGTTCTCAGCTGACAGGACGAACCCATTTGACAGCAAGACAATCAACAGTGAAGCCAGTGCCATGACAATTTTCCTTTGTCCGAGATTTCCGTGCATAGGATCGTTTACTTTATAAGGTTCAGGAATTCGTTTCTGGTCCTCTCGTCTTTGAGGAAGATGCCTGAAAAAGCGGAGGTGGTCGTAACTGCATTTGCTTTCTGCACTCCGCGGAGGGTCATGCATGTGTGGGAGGCCTCAATGACAACTGCCACTCCTAGCGGATTCAGAGTCTGCTGAATGCAGTCCCTTATCTGCATTGTGAGCCTTTCCTGGACCTGAAGCCTTCTGGCGTAAGTCTCGACGACCCTTGCTATCTTGCTGAGCCCGGTTATTGTTCCATCGGGGATATATGCGACATGGGCTTTACCGATGAAAGGCATGACGTGGTGCTCGCAGGTGGAATACAGTTCGATATCCTTGACCAGAACCATCTGGCTGTAATCTTCTTTGAACATAGCGCTTTTGAGTATTTCAGCACCGTCCTGATGTTCCCCGTGAGTGAGGAATTGAAGTGCCTTGGCCACCCTTTCCGGAGTTTTTACAAGACCTTCCCTGTCAGGATCTTCTCCAAGCAGCCTCAAAATTTCCCTGTAATGACAGGCTATTTCAGCCGTCACTTTTTCGTCATATATTTCATTTCTACTGTATGCCATATGGTATAAATCTTGTTAATGTCACTGCCCGTGACACAGTTTGCGTTGCAAAAATAATAAAAAGAATATTATCATTTGTTTTTTTTATCTATATTTGCCGCCCATTTTGCAAATGCTTACGTCATTGGAGTTTAGCTCCATCGACAATGCCATCGCAAACTAAAAGAAATATTAAGAAATTTAAGAATAAGAATTATGTATTGGACACTTGAACTTGCATACCGTCTGGAGGATGCTCCATGGCCTGCTACCAAAGACGAACTTATCGACTACGCCACCCGTTCCGGCGCCCCCCTCGAAGTAGTGGAGAACCTTGAAGAACTCGAAGACGACGGCGAAATCTACGAATCAATCGAAGACATCTGGCCAGACTACCCAACCAAGGATGATTTCTTCTTTAACGAGGAGGAATATTAATAGGTAAAACGGGAGTAAATCACTCTTAACGTACTGAAAATCAATGAGAGCAGGCAAGCAGATTTGTTTGTCTGTTCTTGTTTTACCCCGTTTTGACACGGAATATGTTTGACTATCCCTAAATAGCTATCAGATCCTTGATTACCACGTAATCAAAAAAAATATTCCGATCTCTGCCTCTATACTTTTTATTGTTTTATGTCGATTTGGCTACAGATATTTAGTCGGAATTTATTCCTTTTTCTGAAAGCCTGGCAATCTTCTTTGGTCGAGAAGTTAAATTGCGGATGTGCCTTGTTTGCTGCAGTCGCAACCCTATATCTGAAATCCTCCAAAACGTGATTCCGCGAGAAAATCTGGATTGTACTCTCCAATTGTGAGATAGCCTTTTGTCTCCAATTCGCCATCTGATCTTTCAATTCGATGAAATGAATATCCTTCTTTGGAGACTTGTCTGGCGTGTAAATCATAGCATCGCACATACTGACATCCTGTCCAAGAGCGTCCTTGACGATAATGTTATGATCTACTGGAACAAATTGCACCAAAACATTTGCCGGATTGCTCACTTCTGCAATAATCAGGCTTGAATCATTTGTAGTGAAGGCCATTCTATTATCATCGGACAAGCCAAATGAGGAATCATCTCTGGTCGCTTCTGTGAGGTATTTCGGATCAAAGAAATTTATATCCATTACATCTCCTCCACATCAAGCAAGTCATTAAACATATCATTCGTCTGGGCCAAAGACATATTCAGATAATTGCTGTCTGATGGCAATCCTCCACTCATCGGCAGCAACCTAACTTCTCCATCTTCTGTAATCTGATAAATAATCAGTTTATCGGCATCAACATACGCATCCTTGCATACGATATTAGTCATTGCATTGGCTGTTTCCTCCTTGTTGTTCGAAGCGTTGTATATTGATGACGCCTTGACTGCAAGTGTCAGATAATCTACAATATATGGACTATGAGTAGTCAGGAAAAGACGATTGCCGTCCAAACGATTGCACT
>JALFNZ010000030.1 GCA_022774085.1 Bacteroidales bacterium | reverse complement strand
CCTTTCCCGCTGCCTGACAATGGTGACTTCAGCACTGCATTGTAATTGGCTGATATGAATGCCTCTATCTCACTGAGACTTGTAGCAACAATTCTGTAATCAGGTCCGATGACCAGTGCATCTCCACAGTTTAGACGTGAATGCACATCCAAGGCAAACTCACGCCTTGAGTGAGTGCGTATGAACTGCAGCTCTTCTTCTGAAGGCAGGGTGGCCGGATCAACGCCTTCATTGATGAGCCGTTTCTTCAGAGAATGGTTCCATCCCCAAGGGATAATGTTCCGGCTCTGCTTGTTTGGCCGCCTCAGATATTCGGACATATCTATATTCTCCTTTGCAAATCCCACGGCAGACCTCGGGGGCACGAAGTTCTCGTCCCCATTGGCAATGCATAGGTCGTGCTCCGGGTTGAAGATATAGATCTGTTCAGACATCCTTATGGCCTCTCCGAAGGCTTCCCGATATTTGTCAATGAATTCCTGTATGGCCATATCTTTGTCTTTCTTTGAATATATATTCTGCAATCGTTCGTGTGCCCTTCCTTTGCGGATGAACTCCGTCAACACAATATGAACTGTCGTTGAATACCTCCTTCAGACCATAGCCTTGCAAGTTCCTGCGTCTGCCTCTTCGGTCCAGGGCTCATATGCGTTAGGATTCTCCTGCTTGGCAATGAAGTCATCATAATTCTCGTTTTCAGATATCTTGGTGACACATCTAGGTGCATCAGACTCTTTCCATGGACGAAATAACAGGCGCTTGGTTTCAATCATAGACGGACAAGATAATATCCGGCTGCAACAAGGGCGATACCGGCAATGACACTGATTGCTACGTATGCCAGAAGGCTCATGAAGTTCCCTGTCTGCAGCATCATCAAAGCCTCCTTGGAGAATGTCGAAAAAGTTGTGAATCCACCGCAGATGCCTATAGTCATGAAGAGCGCCCATGAGCTACTTTCACTAGAGTTCTTGCTGAAGAATCCCCATAGCAATCCGATAACAAGGCATCCGACAAGGTTCACGGCAAGTGTTCCCCACGGGAAACCTTTGCTCATGGTCTTCATCGCGACGGAAATGAGGTAACGTGCGGCACCTCCTAAGAAGCTGCCGCAACCGATGAAGATGGTATTTCTTATGATTTCAGGTATCATTTTACTCAGCTGACTTCGCACAGGCCGGCTACAATCAAGATAATCCAATTCATGACGTTTTGAATATTCCTGCTGAGGGCTGCAGCACTATGCCGGCGTCTCCTTCCAAGGATAGAACAAAGGTAAGATTATTTATTTAGTTTTCCTTAACCTTCTTGCCGGAAATGTGTTCAATCTTGTGTCCGCAAGAGCGCCAAGGTGCTCAGTGCGGTGCTGCGAACCTATACGGACTGTACGGAAGCCTCGGTCGAAGGCCGCTGGGTGCTTGAGAGCAAGGACGGCCACAGGATTGTTCATAAAATCTTGTGGCCATTATTGTATCCCGTTTTGGAAAATCGGCGGGAAAATGATAAATTTGGCGTTCTAACGCGTCAAGTTCAATTATTTGTAACTTGAATAAATAAGAACGACTGATGGACATGAAAATCAAAATTGCCATTGCTGCAGCCTTTGCTGCAATTTTATCCGGGCTTCATTTCCCTGCAGAGGCCCAAAATCAAGAAACTCCGAACTATGCACTTGCAGAAAGGTTTTCTTCTGCAAGGGTAAGCAAGATGGTATTTTCCACCAAGGCCACGCCACGCTGGTTCAGGAATAGCGACAAATTCATCTTTAATTGGAAAACTTCCGAAGGTGAGCAATATTATATTGCCGATCCCGTTGCCGGTACCAGAAAGCCTGCATTCGATATGCAGAAACTTGCGATGAGGATCACAGAAATCATAAAAGATCCGTTTGATGCACAGCATCTTCCGCTTCAAAGAGTCAAAATAGACCCGGATGATGACAACTACCTTACATTCGATGTCCGTTCAACCAAGGAAAGGAAGGATACAACGAATAAATCCAAGTCCCCGGAGAGGATAGTCTATCATTTCAGGTACAGGATCACCGACGGGGACCTCACCTGGAATACCGACAAGAAGGAGGAAAAATATCCCTCATGGGCAAGCATGTCCCCGGACGGACTGACCGGCGTATTTGTGAAGGCCGGCAACCTGTATTATATGGATACCCTGAATCTGCGGAAAGCGGCAAAAGATCCGAAAGACAGCACAATCACCGAACATAGGATCACCACCGATGGAACAAGGGAATTTGCCTATGCCATAAACAATTACAACGGTCTCACTGAGACCGATACCACGGCAAGGGTATATCCTTCTGAGCTGGTATGGGCACCGGATTCCAAGCATTTTGCACTTATGCGCTGGGACATGGCTCCAATCAAGGAGTTCTGGGTAATCAACTCCCTGAGCATGCCTCGTCCTACACTTGAGACCTATAAATACCAGATGCCCGGAGAACCCGGACCAGAAGGCCGTCTGTATGTATTCAATACTCAGGACTGGACTTCGAAGGAAGTGAAATGCAAGGCCTTCAAATCTCAGGACATGGGATTCCAGTACAAGAAACCAACTGTAGAGGATTCATTCAGGGAATATAGGTGCATTGAGTGGCTGGGTGATAATAATGGCTTCTATATCAATAGGTTGAGTCGCGACTTGAAGAGGATGGACGTTTGTCGTGTCGATGTCGGTGCCGACTCGGTAAGGACTATCATCTCAGAGAGGATGAATACCTATGTTGAAGGTCGTGACCTGACCATTCTCGAAGGTGGACGCAAACTTGTACAGTGGTCTGAGCGCAACGGATGGGCAAATCTGTATCTCTATGATTCAGATGGAAATCTCATAAGGAATCTTACCGAAGGGGCATATCACGTCGAAGATGTGGTAGGCGTGAACGAACGTGAGGGTTATCTGATTGTCAGTGCCTGCGGACATGAGAAAGGAGAGAACCCATATCAGATGCATACGTACAGGGTTAATCTCAAAGGGGGAGAGCCCAAGCTCCTCGATATGCCGGATATGAATGTTGATGCTATCTGTTCGGATGATGGAAAGTATTTCGTTGCAAACTGTTCGAGGGTGGACTGTAAACCTTTCTCTGTTCTTTTCAATGCTGAAGGAAAGAAGATATGTGACCTCGGAGAGTCTGACTTTTCACTGCTTTTCGATGCCGGCTACAAATTCCCCGAGCGTTTCAAAGTCAAGGCTGCTGATGGCATAACTGATTTGTATGGAGCGATTTATAAGCCTTTTGATTTTGATTCTACCAAAGTCTATCCTATTTGCGATTATGTATATCCGGGTCCTCAGGTGGAGGCCAACAACATTTCATGGAGCTACGGATTCACCCGTACTGACAGGCTTGCCCAGCTTGGCTTCATAGTAGTGACCGTCGGCAACAGGGGAGGACACCCGAACAGGTCGAAATGGTATCACAATTACGGTTACGGTGACCTCCGCGACTATGGCCTCGAAGACCAGAAATATGCGATTCAGCAATTGGGAGCCCGTTATCCATGGATCGATCTCTCACGCGTGGGCATCCATGGTCATTCCGGTGGAGGCTTCATGTCGACGGCTGCCATCCTCACCTATCCGGACTTTTTCAAAGCCGCGGTTTCTTGCGCAGGAAACCACGACAACAGGATTTACAACCGTTGGTGGAGTGAACAGCATCATGGCATAAAGGAAGTTGTTGAAAAGAATGACACCAGTTTCGTTTATTCAATAGAGACAAATCAGGAACTTGCTAAGAATCTCAAAGGTCATCTGCTTCTTTGCACCGGCGACATGGATAACAATGTGAATCCTGCCAACACCATAAGGGTCATCAATGCCCTGATCCGTGCAAACAAGAGGTTCGATGTGCTTCTGCTTCCCGGTCAGAGACACGGCTTTGGCGACATGAACGAGTATTTCTTCTGGAAAATGGCCGACTGGTACTGCGAGTGGCTCATGGGAGCGAGCAAACGCGGCGAGGTCGATATAGCCGAGCTCAATAACGACTGAAAAACGAGGGGCTGGCCATAAGGCCAGCCCTCTTTGTTATCTGCTGCAAATATATAGTGCTACCTAAGGTACGAGTCAAGAGTTTTTTTGCTACCAGGCCCCCAATGTGTCGTCTTCCTTGGTGAAAACCCGTTTCATTCCCTTTGTCCAGGTGAATTTGTATATGGCGTAATTCTTATATTCCCCTTCCAAAATGATGGGACCGTCAAAACTTGCCATTGCCGTATAATATGTATGTCCTTCTTCGAATTCTGTAGTGCTGCTGCCATCTCCGAAACCATCGTTGTTATGGGCATACATACCATAGAATATGTTGGTAGAGTCATCTTCCCTGAGAATATTCATCCTGTCAATGAAATAATAACCAGGAGTAACGGGATTGATTTCATTCCTGAGGACAAGGCTGTCTATCGTTTCACCCACCCAAGGAATGTTTGGGTTGATTTTTCCTGTTTCATCCAACGGATACACATAGTCCCAAGTGTCATTGATTCTGTATTTGAATGTGATTTTTTCTTCACTTGTGGGCTTGGTGTGAATTGCCTGGATGACAAGTTTTCCGGCAGGAGAATTAGTGTTGGGATCCACGATAAATCCGTAAACCCAATAGTCGGTATCATCTTCCAGGGATGTGAAGAAATGGGTCACTTCCCCGTATTGGAGGCTGTGGCTTGAGAATTCCGCGATATGAGGTTCACCTTTGTACAGCAGTTCATAACGCCAGTTTATATAATTCATATAGGCATAATCAAGCGAGAGTGTCTTGAATTGTTCCTCTATCTTCATCGGGTCCACTCCTTCCCTGACTTTTTCTGCCGCTATGTAGTAATATGCAGGCTTGCTTGTCACAAAATTCACTTCGCAGAAACCGCTGCTCACATTGATCACTTCAAGGTCGAGCGTGACATTTCCCACCTTGAATTTCGATTCGGTGCTGCATCCGATTATAAGCACCTGTATTATAAGTAGATACAATATTCTTTTCATGCTTATTCTCCTTCTGCTTTCAGCCAATTCTTTACGGTGTAGATGAACCTTAAAGTGGCCATTTTATGTGAACCATAATATCCGAAATTATACTGGATATTCGCATCCTTCCATTTTGATTTTGCCTTGGAGGCATTTACGAAAGGCACTACATCGTCATTCATTGAATGGAACAAATACACGGGCGCCTTAGGAACCCAGCTGTATGACAGGATGGAATTCTCGCTCATCGCCTTGTACAGCTCCGCCACGGCGTCGCTGGTAGGGTCCATTCCTTCTTCAGTGAGGATGTCGCTGGTCCTTGTCGTGCCCATCATGATCCGGAGCTGGTCGGTGCTGTATTTTTTGGAATTAATCCATTCGTCCATTCTATTATAGATCCAAGGCTGGAGCAACCTGCTGATATCAATGTCAAGGTCATTGCCCATTACCATACCCTGAATGACATAAGGCACTGCCGGAGGGATATTCACCGTATTGGTTGTGATGAAGTTGTTGTAAGTCTCCCTGATATCGTATGGACCTCCTCCCGCAAATACTTGACGGATGGACGGGGCAAGCCCGTATTCTTCTATAAGCATCTGGACTGCCATTGTGGTGGCACCTCCCTGGGAGAATCCCATCAGATATATGTCATCATGCTCCGGACGGTATTCTGTATTGAGAAGATATTTGGATACAGCATCATACATTTCGTACACATCGAATGCGGTCTGTTCCATGATAAGATAGGGATGAATATTCTTATAATCAACTCCATATCCTTGATAATCAGGAATTATCATGGCATATCCAAGATTACAGAGCGTTCCTTCCAGGGGAAAGATATTCGATGGAGCCTCTGCATTTGATCCTATGGTGTAGTGGCTGACTAAAATGTATCTGCTTGGCTTCCTGTCTTTCGGAAGCAGGACTTTGCCTGACAGGGTAAGTTCTTTTCCGGTTTTCAGGTCCATGGAGGAGTAAGTCCCGGACAGTTCTATGACCTTGCCTTTATTATTGTATTCGAATAAATCCTGGATGAGGGTGTTGATTGTCGTGGATGTGGTTTTGGTGTCTATGTCTGTCGGGATGGGGCAGTCTTGCGGGATGCCTTTTGACAAATCTGTAATCCTGGCAGCATATACATTGAATGCTGACTGGTCTGCTCCTTCAATGGCAGTAAAATCTATGAAATCGATGTCCCCGCG
>JALFNZ010000147.1 GCA_022774085.1 Bacteroidales bacterium | reverse complement strand
TACTGTGATGTAATCGGAGTCCGCTCATTTGCTCGCTTTGAGAGCAAAAAGGATGATTATGAGGAAGTTATCCTCAACCAGTTCATCAAATACTCAGGCCGTCCAGTGTTCAGTATGGAAGCAGCCACAAGACATCCGCTTCAGACATTCGCGGACATGATCACGATTGAAGAATACAAGAAAAAAGACAGGCCTAAGGTGGTGATGACCTGGGCTCCTCATCCGAAGGCGCTTCCGCAGGCCGTTCCCAATTCTTTTGCTGAGGGCATGAATCTCACTGATTATGAATTCGTTATAACGCATCCGCACGGCTATGAGCTCGATCCGGCATTCGTTGGAAAGGCGATAGTGGAATACGACCAGAAAAAAGCCTTCGAAGGCGCCGACTTCATCTACGCCAAGAACTGGGCAGCCTACAGCGGAGACAATTACGGAAAAGTGATATGCACGGACCGTGCATGGACGGTTGACGCGGAAAAGATGGCACTCACCGACAATGCTTTCTTCATGCACTGCCTGCCGGTAAGGAGAAATATGATAGTCACGGACGACGTAATCGAAAGTCCTCAGTCAATCGTCATCCCGGAAGCGGCCAACAGAGTTGTCTCGGCCCAGACCGTCCTGAAAGAAATACTTTCGAGCCTATGATACAGGTATTCAAAATAGGAGGCAACGTCGTCGATAATCCCGTGATGCTGAGCGATTTCCTGAAAGATTTCGCTGCAATTCCCGGCCCTAAGGTACTGGTCCACGGTGGCGGGGTGATGGCAAGCCAGATGCAGAAGGCTCTCGGAATGACACCTGTGATGATACAGGGACGGAGGGTTACCGACCAAGAGGCTCTGAAAGTGGTTACGATGGTCTATGCCGGATGGTGCAACAAGAGAATCACGGCAATGCTTCAGGCAAACGGATGCAATGCAATTGGACTTACCGGTGCGGACGGCAATGTAATCTGCGCAAGGCGCAGGCCTCCAGTTGATATTGACGGAGAGATGGTTGACTATGGATTTGTAGGGGATGTGAAACCTGAAGGAGTCAACACTGCCTTCCTGAATTCCCTGCTTGCACAGGGAATCGTTCCTGTTTTATGTGCTATAAACCACGACTCACAAGGCAATCTGCTCAACACGAATGCAGATACGATAGCATCATCCGTTGCAATTGCATTGGGGGAAGGAACAAGGTTGATATATTGCTTTGAGAAAGACGGAGTACTTGCAGACAAGGATGATGACAGCAGTGTCATACCACATATCAGTAAGGATGAATTTACAAGACTCAAAGCAGAAGGAGTCATTGCAGACGGGATGATCCCTAAGTTGCAGAATGCCTTCAAAGCAATCGAGGCAGGAATCGATAGCGTAGTCATCAAGCACGCGAGAAACATATTGAACGAAACAGGAACAATCCTGAAATAATGACAGACGAACTGAACATACTCAAGCGCGAGTCCATTGGGCTTCTCAAAGAAATGGTCGGAATCCCCTCCCCTTCATTCGGAGAGGAAGCCATTTGCACACACATTTACAACTGGTTGTCCAACAAGGGATTACACCCGGAAAGGATAGGCAATAATCTTGTGTGTGAACTGGTTACGGATTCTGAGGGAGAGAATCTGATGTTGTGCGCCCATATAGACACCGTCTCCCCAGCCTCCGACTACGGTTTCAATCCGACATCCCCTGATTACAGCCTTGCAGCAGAGGTTGTCAGCAGAATCAGAGGCGAGAAACTGAGCGGGAACGACATTGTCGCCGGACTTGGAAGCAATGACGACGGAGCAAGCGTGGTTTCATTTATCGCCGTTTTCCGTTACTTTTCGAAACATCCGGATGAGCTCGGAGGAAAAAATCTGACTCTGGTACTTTCCTGTGAAGAAGAGCGATCCGGCGAAGGCGGAATGCGCAGTCTATGGGGAAAGCGACTCAGCCACATCACTTATGCAATCATAGGAGAGCCAACAGGAATGAAGGCTGCCATATCGGAAAGAGGCCTGCTTGTGCTGGATGCCTTAGCGGAAGGGATAAGCGGCCATGCAGCAAGGAATGAAGGAGTGAATGCCCTCTACATTGCCCTCGAAGACATCCAGAAGCTCAGGTCATTCTCTTTTGACAAGGTTTCCCCGATTATGGGCAAGGTGCACCTCAACGTGACACAGATCAATGCGGGAACAGCGCACAACGTGATTCCGGACAGATGCACGTTTGTCGTGGACATTCGCCCGACGGAGCAATATACCAATGAGGAGATACTTTCGCAGCTCAGTTCAGTCTGCAAGAGCACTCTGAAGGCACGCAACCTCGCCAACAGGTCAAGCGCAACCTATGAGCAGTCGCCTCTGATTGAAGCTGCAAGACTTA
>JALFNZ010000144.1 GCA_022774085.1 Bacteroidales bacterium | reverse complement strand
TTCCCGTTTCCCTCGGAAACAACGGCATCACACTCCCTGAACATGTCAAAAGCATCAACAATGTTGTTTTCAGCGACAACTCGAATATTGCCATGGCATTCGGAGCAAAGAACGCGAACATTGCAAATATGAAAATCAATGTTGATGCGCTCAAATTCAAGTTCCCGGCAGCAATGGATGTTGAAGGTGCTGTCAACGGTATCATTACCACTCCATCATTCGATCTTGTTTCAGGCTATAATAAAGCTTTCAAAATCAAGGGTATAACTCTTCCGGAAGCCAAGAACGGAGTCATCAATTGGGAAGACAAGATGACTATTTCAGCCAATGTATCTGTATCCGGACAGGGAATCAACAGTGCTGACATCCCTACCACGGAAAGTGCAGATGCCTATATCCAAGCAAATGCCAATTCAACCATCGAAATCGCTGACTGGAATGCTTCAGTCGAGGGATTCGAAGTGGAAATGACCCCAGTAAAAGAGATTTTCAGTCAGACCTTGCCTGACGAACTCGCCAATTTTGGTACTTTTACGGTTACTCTTGAGGGAAATCCTCAGTTGAAGATAGCCCTTGACATTCCTGATACCAAGCTTGACATCGTTCCGGGCTCGAAGGGACTTTCAATTTCCTTCCCTGAGTTCATCAAGCTCAAGAAGGTAGCTGGTTCAGACTATGATTTCAACGAGCAGACCAATATCCTGACACTTAGGCATACTCTCCCTGAAAACATTGTTTTGAACATTGACAAGCTTGTTCTTTCACCACAGAAGAATGCAGAAGGAAAGCTTGCTGTAAGCGGAGAATTAAATGTTGAAGGCAACATCGCCCTCAAGGGTGGTTCATTATCTTCAGCTGACCTTAAGGCCATGGGGTCCCAGATGACATCTTTGAAGGCTCAGATTCCTTCAATGAAAGCGAAAAAGGTCGCCCTTGACAAATTTGAAATCAGTCTTGATGAGAATTTCGAAACTGTCCTCATCAAGGCAAGCGAGCTTCCTGCAGAACTTGTAAGTCTCAAAGAGGCAATCCTTGACAATGTTTCAGCCAACTTTGCCGTTTCTCTCAAAGGAGTCCCTGATATGGGAGCTGGCAAGGACTTGAAAGCATCCGTTTCAATTGACCTTCCTAAGGAAATCGTGCTTGATGCTTCTGACAGCAGGGTGAACGGCAATACTATCAAAGTTGAAGGGATATTCAAGAATGGAAAACTTACCATTGACCCAGTGAAAATCAAGGCAATCGACCTTTCTGCTTATGATTTCTCAAAGAAAGAAGACCTCAAGAGCAAGATTTCAGTCAATGGTTCAATCAGCGTGGATCAGCCTGACATTGACCTTTCTACCATGAAGGGCACTGTTATGGCCAATATAGAAGCCAGCATAGCAGACATCAAGTTCAGCAAGATCAGCGGAAAGATTGATTACAAACTTGACGACAATGACCAGACTGTGAATCTTTCGGATATTCCTGACATGCTCAAGAATGAGGATTTCAACCTTGATTTCGCAAACCCATACATTACCCTCAAGGTCAATACCAACCTGGGTATCCCAGTAAAGGGACAGGTGTCCATCATCCCTGTAAGGAACGGTGTTGAGGATGCATCAACAAAGGTTGAGCTCAATCTCCAGATCAATCCGGCGGAAGATGCAAGCAAGCAGGCTTACACCATGTACTACCTCGCTGCAAGCAGCAATGGATGCCCTTCTGACTATGAATATGTTTCAGCTCCTAACATAAGGAAGCTCATCAGCAAGATTCCTGACCAGTTGAAGATTCGCTTCAGTGTCCAGACAGACGGAACCAAGGAAAGTATCCTTGAGCCTTCTGCAGACTACAATATGAATCTTGAATATGCATTCGTCTGCCCTCTTGAATTCGGCGAAGACCTGAACATAGAGGTGCGCGACACAATAAACAATCTTGACGAGATTATTGGTAAGGTTCTCCAGAACAACAAGATACAACTTGGAGGAGAGATTGAGAACTCCCTGCCTGTACAGTTGGAACTCATCATCGATCCGCTTGACAAGAATAACAAAGTCATCAAGATGGAAACCAAGGCAAGCCAGGTAATCAATGCCTGCTCTTCGACAGGACAAGCAAGCAAGACTCCTCTGAATCTGACTTTGAACGTCGGAAATGCTGACATGACTGATTTCCAGTCCCTCATGCTTACATTCAAGGTTACTTCCGGGAATGTGACAGGAATACCTGTGAAAGAAGACTCCTATGTTCAGGCCATGCTCAAGCTGATTCTTCCTGAAGGCGTAACATTGGATTTGGATGAATTGAAGTGATAAAAAGATGATGAATATGAAAAAGAAAATAATTACCAGTATAACAGCGGCACTTGTTACTGCAGTTGTCGCTTCAGCCCAGGCATTGACAGGAAGCTATTTCCTCGACAATTCCCTGATGAAGAACAGGCTCAACCCTGCTTTCACTCCAAGGGCTAATTATTTCGGCATACCGGCAATCTCCAACTTTGGAGTCGGCATGTATGGCAACGTCGGAGCCAGCACCTTCCTATATCCGAAGAACGGGCAGCTATATACTTTCCTGAACAACAATGTCAGCGTTGAAGAATTTGCAGCTAAGCTTCCAAAATATCCGGGACTGAATGTTGACGTCAATACTGACATCCTGAATTTCGGTTTCTACACTTCTCCGAAGAGTTTCTGGAACTTTGACCTGGGTGTCCAGCTGAATGCCGGAGTCGGCATTCCAAAGGATTTCCTGATGCTGCTCAAGCAGGGTATGGCTCAGGATCCGATGAAATATTCTCTAGATGGTTTCAATATGTCTGCTGATGCAAATATCTATGCTGCAATAGGACACTCACATGACCTTTCTGATTATGTTGAAGGCTTGAAGGTCGGTGCGAAGTTCAAATTCTTCGTTTCTATGGCAAGCATCGATATGGATCTTGGAAAGTCCTCATTGACTTTTAGTCAGGATAAATGGACCGTTGATGCAAATGCGACCGGTACCATTGCAGCCTCTTTCGTAAGACTTTCTCCTTCATCAGAACCTGGAGGCGCCCCTTCCGTCAATGCTGATATGTCAAAACTCGCCCCTGCAGGATATGGTTTTGCTTTCGACTTGGGTGCTGAATACAGACTGAACATTGGAAGCATTCTTGACGGACTCACAGTGTCATTATCTGCACTTGACCTTGGTGGTATTTTCTATAACAGCAAAAACGTCCAGAATCTCGTGTCAGAAGGAAATGCCTCTTTTGAGGGAGTCAATGGAATAGCGATGGACACTGATTTCAACGGCATCGTAGATGAAATAAAGAATGATTTCCTTGCCATTGCTGACTTCAAGGAAGGTCCTGCCGCAAATGCAAGAGTGAGCACCTGCCCTAAAATTTACGCCGGAGTGGAAATGCCATTTGTCAACGATATGATGAGCGTCGGTCTGCTCTACAGCGGAAAGTTCTATCGCAGGAACCCTATCAATGAGCTCACCCTCTCATACAACCTCACTCCTTGCAAATGGTTCAATCTTGGCTTGAACTGGTCTTTCCTCAACTCATGGAAGACTCTCGGATGGATTATCGAGTTCACTCCTAAGGCAGGTGTTGACTTCTTCATCGGAAGCGACTACACTTTCTTCAATGTAATGCCTAAAATTCCTATTCCTATCGAGAAAGCTTGGGCAAATGCCCGTTTCGGTCTTAATTTCATGATCGGATCGAAGCATGCCAGATAAAGTTTGAGACATTATAAATAAAGCCCTTCCGGAATCCGGGAGGGCTTTATTTATAAGATAATTCAAGTTTCGCAAGCATCGAAACTTGAGTAAATGTCAGATTCGTATCAGCGCATATTCATGGGTGCCTATTCCGATTTTCTCTCCATGTGAAATACCCGCCTGCCAGCAGGTGTCAGGATGGATGTGATGGAATTTGTCATGGTCATGATGGTGCTCGTGATGATGTTCATCCATCATATCTGCCAGACGGTTGCCGCTTGGTATGGCCGGAGCTGCGTTCACTAAATCTGCACAGGCACAGTCAAGAGCCACAGGGTCGAACGAGGCAGCAATTCCAAGGTCAGGAACTATTGCAGCATCATTATGGTTCCAGCAGTCACATTCAGGAGACACGTTCATGATGAAATTGATGTGGAAATTCGGTTTGTCCATGATGACGGCCTTTGCATACTCGGCAATCTTGTAGTTGAGTTCTTCGGCACTGCTGCTGCTTCCGACTACTGCTCCGTTATGCTGACACACTGCCACACACTGGCCACAGCCAAGACATTTTGAATAGTCTATGCTCGCCTTTCTGCGAAGGGAACCACTTTCCTGGGCCATACTTATAGCCTGATGCTTGCAATATTTCTCGCACATTGTGCAGCCTGTACATGCTTGTGGGTCGATTTTCGGCTGGGATGAGCAGTGAAGTTCCATCTTTCCGCCTACACTTGCCGAACCCATTCCCAAGTTTTTCAGGGCTCCGCCGAATCCGGCCTGTTCATGACCTTTGAAATGGTTCATGGATATGATGATGTCGGCATCTGCTATTGCCGCTCCGATCTTCGGGGCCTTGCAATATTCTCCGTCAAGTGGAATTTCCTTATATTCTGTGCCTTTCAATCCGTCAGCGATTATTACATTGGCATGTGCTCCGATCGGATTGTAACCGTTGTTCATTGCAGCATCGAGATGGTCCACCGCATTGCTTCTGCCCCCGCTGTATAATGTATTGCTGTCTGTAAGGAAAACTTTTGCCCCCTTTGTATGCAGAAAGTCAATGAGTTTAGCTGCATAGTTCGGACGGAGATATGCCAGATTGCCGGGCTCACCGAAATGAATCTTTATAGCTGTGAATTTGCCTTCAAAATCAATATTTTCGATGCCGGCGGCTTTTACTACTCTCAGCATTTTGGTCATTAGGTCTGAGCCGGGTCTGGTCCTTAGGTCCGTAAAGTAAACTTTAGATTTTTCCATGGTGTGTTGTGTATGTGAATTTGTGCAAAAATAAGCAATTTTACCATCAGTGACACTACTATTCATAGCAACAATTGCTAACTTTGTCGCCCAGTGCCTGATGCTTTCCATTCAGGGACTATATTATAAGGAGTAAAAATGATATACCGAGAATTATCTCCGGAGGAATTTGCTGACCTCCAGTCCAGAATATTATTTGAGGACAACCACCTTCTGGTCGTGAACAAGAAGGTCGGTGAGATTGTGCAAGGGGACAAGACATCCGACGAGCCCCTTACCGAGAAATACAAGGCCTTCATAGCCATGCGCGATGCAAAACCCGGACAGGTGTTCATGGGACTGCCTCATCGTCTGGACCGTCCTGTCAGCGGCATAACTGTTCTTGCAAAGACTTCCAAGGCGCTTGAGAGACTCAGTGCCATGTTCCGTGACAGTGATGTGCACAAATTTTACTGGGCGCTGGTCTGTCAGGAGCCACAGCAGGAGGAAGCGCTGCTTGAAAACATGATGTGGCGCAATGAAAAGCAGAACAAATCATATATCTGCCGCCCGGGTGCTACCAAAAAGGATGCAAAAAATGCCCGTCTCAGATATCGCCGTCTCGGCAGGACTGACAGATATGTGCTCGTAGAGGTGGAACTTCTGACAGGCCGTCATCACCAGATCCGTTGTCAGCTGTCCAATATGGGCTGTCCGATCAAGGGCGACCTAAAATACGGCGCACCACGTTCCAATCCTGACGGGGGAATAAGCCTCCATGCCCGCAGAATCACTTTCGTACATCCTGTACGTAAGGAGCCACTCACCATCGAAGCTCCCGTGCCTGTTTCTTGGAAGGGAGTAGAAAGTTTTATCTAAAAGTTTAGATTCCTTTGGAGTTTATTCACAGATTGATTAAATTTGCCAAGTCCTTCCGGAAAATATGTTCGAAAGGCAATGCGGAAATAGCTCAGTCGGTAGAGCATCAGCTTCCCAAGCTGAGGGCCGCGGGTTCGAATCCCGTTTTCCGCTCCACTCTTCAATATGTCATTCCACCTCTTGGAACTGACACTCATTTCTGACAAATTGTCATATATTTTTCCCAAAATTGCACTGGCACAGGATTGGATTATATCCTTGCGTCGTCCGAAAGGACTGACAAAGTATAAATTTGATAATAATAAAAATAGGAGATAAAATTATGGGAAAAATTATTGGTATTGACCTTGGAACCACCAACTCATGTGTGGCTGTGATGGAAGGTAACGAACCAACCGTCATCATCAACAACGAAGGACAGAGAACAACCCCTTCAGTAGTGGCATTCACCGACGGCGGTGAGAGAAAAATCGGTAACCCTGCAAAACGTCAGGCTATCACCAACCCTCACAAGACCGTATTCTCCATCAAGAGATTCATGGGTGAGACTTACGATCAGGTAGGCAAAGAAATAGCCAGAATGCCTTACAAAGTTGTAAAGGGCGACAACAACACTCCTCGTGTTGATATCGATGGTCGTCTTTATACTCCACAGGAGATTTCAGCAATGATTCTCCAGAAGATGAAGAAAACTGCAGAAGAGTATCTGCGTCAGGAAGTTACAGAGGCTGTCATCACAGTTCCTGCATATTTCTCAGACTCTCAGCGTCAGGCAACAAAGGAAGCCGGTAAGATTGCAGGACTCGAAGTGAAACGTATCATCAACGAGCCTACCGCAGCTGCCCTTGCATACGGCCTTGACAAGAAACACAAAGATATGAAGGTTGCCGTTTACGACCTCGGTGGCGGTACATTCGATATCTCAATCATGGAGCTCGGAGACGGCGTGTTCGAAGTGCTTTCAACCAATGGTGACACTCACCTTGGAGGTGATGATTTCGACCAGGTAATCATCGATTGGCTCGCTGCTGAGTTCGCTTCAGAGAACGGTGGAATAGACCTCAAGAAAGATCCTATGGCTCTTCAGAGACTTAAAGAGGCTGCGGAGAAAGCAAAGATTGAACTTTCAAGCCAGACCTCTACTGAGATCAACCTTCCGTATATCATGCCAGTTGACGGAGTTCCTAAACACCTTGTCAAGACATTGTCAAGAGCTAAGTTCGAGCAACTTGCAGATAACCTCATCCAGAGGACAGTTGAGCCATGCCGCAAGGCTCTTTCAGATGCAGGACTCAACGCATCGGACATTGACGAAGTTCTCCTCGTGGGCGGTTCAACCCGTATCCCTGCAATCCAGGCCATCGTTGAGAAATTCTTCGGCAAGACTCCTAACAAGAGCGTAAACCCTGACGAAGTCGTAGCAGTAGGTGCAGCAATCCAGGGCGGTGTGCTCGCAGGTGATGTGAAAGATGTGCTTCTTCTTGATGTCACTCCTCTTTCACTCGGTATCGAGACACTCGGCGGTGTAATGACCAAGCTCATCGACGCAAATACCACCATTCCTACCAAAAAGTCACAGGTATTCTCGACAGCCGCTGACAACCAGCCTGCAGTTGACGTGCATGTACTTCAGGGTGAGCGTCCGATGGCTAAGGACAACAAGCTCATCGGCAAGTTCATACTCGACGGTATCGCACCGGCTCCAAGAGGAATTCCTCAGATTGAGGTAACCTTCGATATTGATGCCAACGGTATCCTCAACGTATCTGCAAAGGATAAGGCTACCGGCAAAGATGCTAAGATTCGTATCGAAGCATCCAGCGGCTTGAGCGATGAGGAA